>CAZMJH010000037.1:0-8517 GCA_964566595.1 uncultured Candidatus Poseidoniales archaeon | reverse complement strand
ATTAAGTCCATAATTTCTTGAGCAGCATTAGGAATATTCGTACCAGGACCAAAAAAAGCCTTCACGCCAGCGTCTTAAAGAAAATCATAATCTTGCTGTTGAATAATAGGGAGAACCTTCAGTTTCATATTTTTCTAAAATAGGGCTTTGAAATTCTTTTAATTCAGAATCTGAAAGCACAGGCTTTCCTTCTCGTTGAAGTTGGTCAGATTTTACTGTACTCAAAACACCCGCTGCTTGTGGTCCTCCCATTACAGAAATTCTAGCATTGGGCCACATGAATAAAAATCTTGGATCATATGCTCTACCACACATTCCATAATTTCCAGCACCATGACTTCCTCCGATAATAATTGTAAATTTAGGTACAGGCACACATGATACAGCAGTCACTAATTTAGCACCATCTTTTGCAATGCCACCAGATTCATACGCTTCTCCAACCATAAATCCAGTAATGTTTTGAAGAAAAATCAAAGGAATTTTACGTTGTCCACATAATTCTACAAAATGAGTACCTTTCAATGCAGATTCTGAAAATAGTACACCATTATTTGCAATTATACCTACGGGAAAGCCATGAATTCTTGCAAACCCACAAACTAAAGTAGTTCCATACCTTTCTTTAAACTCATGAAATTTGGAGCCATCAACAATTCTTGCAATTATTTCATGAACATCATAAGGAATTCTATTCTCATCCGGAATGATTCCTAAAATTGTATCAGCATCATAGATTGGTTCTTCAGCATCTTTTACATCAAGCTCCATTCTTTTTGGTAGTGGTAAATTTTCAACAATATCTCTGATTATTTCTAGTGCATCTTCTTCATTTTCAGCAAAATGATCAGCAACTCCAGATTTTTCTGTATGTACTTTTGCTCCTCCAAGAGCTTCTGCCGTTACTTCTTCTCCAGTTGCCGCTTTCACCAAAGGAGGACCTGCCAAAAAGATAGTTCCATTCCCTTTTACAATTACACTTTCATCAGACATTGCAGGAACATATGCCCCTCCTGCCGTACATGACCCTAATACAGCCGCGATTTGTGGAATATCTTTCCCACTCATTCTTGCTTGATTAAAGAAAATTCTACCAAAATGTTCCTTATCTGGAAAAACCTCATCTTGCATTGGTAAAAAGGCACCCCCTGAATCAACTAAGTAAATACATGGAAGATTATTTTGTTCAGCAATAGTTTGAGCACGAATATGTTTTTTTACAGTCATAGGATAATATGATCCCCCTTTAATTGTTGCATCATTTGCAACAAACATACAATGTTTACCATGTACAATTCCTATGCCGGTTATAATGCCTGCACTGTGTGCTTTTTTATCGTATAAATCATATGCTGCTAAAGTAGATAATTCAAGAAATGCTGTGTTTGAATCAATTATTTTATCAATTCTTTCACGGGCCAATAATTTATTTCTACTTCTATGCCTTTCTTCATATTTTCCACCACCGCCAAGTCTAGATTCGATTAATTTTTCTTTCAAATCATTGGCTAATTTTTGATTAAAATCATAATATTTTGAGTAGGATGAATCGCCGACATTGACCCCAGACTCGAGACGCTGCATCTTAACCCCAGCACCTCAGACGCAGTTCAGCCCTTCAAATCAACGCTAATAATTACCGTATAATGGCAGTCATACCCCTAGAACATTCCTGCCGAGGTTTCGAAGTCCTGGTGCCATTCCAACCGCAAGTAGTGCTAAAACGATTAATAATCGTAAATGTTTTTGATGAGATTCAATACGTGTTTTAGAGAATACAAAAATTAGTAAAGCGGTTAGTATAATTTTCACTAATAAAAATAACCAAGCCCCTTCACCTTCAATAATTGTAGATCCAAATTCCATAATTTTTGTTCCAAGCACATGTTTTTCTTTATAATTACCAAAATCTATACCAATCCAAGTTGCTAATCCATCACATAATTGTCCAAATGTGAAAGCTAATGTAAGGGGGGATGCAATCATTGCTTTACTCATTAATGTTTCAATTTCATCTTTTTCTGGGCCTTTATGTTCTTCCCATTCAGTAGCAGTCCATTCATCTCCAAGAACACCGGCCTCTAATCCTCTATGTTCTAATTCTATTCTTGCATTAATTCCATATTTGTGAAGTAAAATTAGCACTATTGTTGGAATACCTAATGAAACAGGAATCGGCCAAAATTCTTGAGAACTATAACTTCCCCATGGTTCAATAAAAAATTGTAACCAAAAACCAAACGCAAGAATGCAAAAAGTATTACCGGTTGAAAATAACATCCGTTCTACCGGACTCCATGAAAGATTTGGAATAGCGGGAGATAACCAAGCTACACCCATTGCTAAGATGACAGTAATCGGAATGGAAAACCAAGAAAGATTACCATGTTGTTCAAGAGAAGGTTCGAATAAAATCAAATAAAACAATAAAAACAGAAATAAAACACAAAATCTAATTCTGTTCAGCATTTGACTAAATATTTCATTATCATTTGTTACTTTCATATTTTTAGTTGCCAAAAAGCCAATTATGCCTGTAATAACAACCCAGAATGCAAGGTTAAAATGTATTATGGGGGAAATAAATAATTTATCCGTTCCATCGATAAAAAATTCAGCATCTTCCAATACACGCAATGCAGAAGCAAGAACTACCCACGGGATAAATGCAATTATTGTATCTGCTCGTGCTGGCAAATCATAAATTCTTAAGATACCAGATAATGCAATTACGAATGTAAATAGCAATATTGCAAATAATGCTGTATTCTCAGTGTTATAAGGAGAATCTCCTGCTGTTGCATCACCAATTACCGGCTCCCAAATATTAGGATATACGAATCCATCCCATATGATGTCAGGAAGTATTATGCTCCCGGCTCCAAGAATCAATATCGATAAAAAAATAACAAATATTGCCCCTAATTCAAACGTATTTAATTTTGAAAATTTAGAACCAAACTTTTTGAAATAGTTGTTTTCATTCATAAAATCAATCTCAGTATTATTAACAGAAAATCATTCTTCTTCAGATATTGCACGAGGTTCGTGAACTTCTGTAAAAATCACTTTTTCAGCACCGACACCATCTCGAAGTGAACTTACTAATCTAAATTTTAACATAGATGCATTTGGATCATACAACATTTCTTGAGGCAATTCTATTGTCACATCGTTTCCTTTGAATTTTATGTTGAATTCTTTGTGACCAGTTTGACTTTCTAATATAGCATTTATTTTTTCTTTTTTACCTTTTATGACTTCTACAATTTTATAATTGTACTTTAAACTTTGACCAGCTAATGGATGATTATAATCAACCCTAGCTCTTCCAGCAGCAACATATTTTAAAATTCCAGTTCGCCCATTGATCTCTACACTTGAGCCAATTGCAAGAGATTCTGGATCTCTTACAAATCTCATCATTTTTTCCATGCCATATGTTTCTACGTCTTCACTTTTACGTTCTCCATATGCTTTTTCAGGAGGAATTTCTAATTCTATATCTTTGTTGGCTTTAGCCTCTAGTAAATTTTCTTCAAAGCCTTCGATTAATTGCCCAGAACCAACAACTACAGTCATTGGTGAGTAATTTTGCCCTTCTTTGTGAATATCATTTTCTTTTGCAGTTTCTTCTCGAGTAGTTTCTATTAATGCACTAGTTTCAGCATTAAATAAATCATAGTCAATTTTCACTATAGTACCTTCTTCCACGCTATACACCACTTGGTCGACAGGCCGCCGACCTAATCCCCCTTTATGAGTGAAGCGGGTCTTTCTTTCTAGGATTTATACAAATAAGTGAGATAGAACCAATTAACATAAAGAGCCAACCTATCCACACAAGATGGCTACCAGGTAAGTCATATATTGTCACCCGTATTTGTTCTAAATTTTCTAAATCATTATTTTGCATATTTTCCATTGCTTGTGATTGACTAAGATCAAAAATTACAACAATATCTCCATGTAATTTGACGGCCCTATCCACTTCACTTCGTGGAAAAGTTTCGAATGGCATATCAAAACGTAACACTCCTGGTTCGATTTTAGTTATACTCTTCCCATCATCAATACTAATTATAGTTCCAATATATCCATCGCCTACATCAAATCTATCTTTAAATTCCAAATCAGATTTTTTAAGAATAACAACATCTTCAAAAGTATAATTAAGAGAGTTATATGTTGTAACTTCATTTCTAACTAATGTTACTTGATGATTTAAATCTCCCCTATCGATAGATGTTGTTGCAAAAAGGTGGCCGATTATTAATAATATAATTCCCAAATGAATTAAATGTGCAGAAATTGTCTTTAAACTATGAGTTTTATTTTTTCTTTTTGGCATATTTTTAATTGCTGCATAAATCAATGAAGAAATAGCTGGTAAAGCCATTAATGTCATGGGCATTAATAACCATACAATATGCCCTCTAGTAATTGGCCCAGCTAAATATCCTCCAGAATCATTGGGTAAACTGTCACCAAGAAACCATCCAAAAATCAGTGATATTATTGAAACTCCTAGGATTAATGAAATTATTTTATCATTTTTCATTTTATTTTGTAATCCATATGCTGTTAAGCCACTTAATATTAATAATAGCAATGGTGCACCAAATAATTCGTGAGCTTCAAACCTTGCTCCATCTATGCTGCTAAGTAATATAAGCCAGGTAAGGAGTAAATATCCCCCTGAAATAATAATCGGACTCCAATAAATTAAGGATGATAATTTGATATTTGTATCTTCATCTTCATTTTGACTCATAATAATCCAAGGAATTGAAAGTAATAATATTCCTACGCCTGCTTCTAATATGTCAATTAAATTTGACCATGAGCTGAATAATAATATGAGTATAGTACTAATTATCCAAGGCCATCCATCTTCTAACTTTTGACAACTCATTGAAAATAATACCCCTGCAATTAATAAGCATCCTAATATTATATCACCGATATAGATTGTTAAAATTAACATACCAAAAAGCATTAAGATTCTCAAAGGCTCATTTTTTAATTGAGTATATATTTGTTTTTTTGCAATTGCTATTGGAATTATTATTGGCAAAACTCCACAAATAAATAGTGGTAATTCTATGGGTATTTTGTTCCAAATATCTGCATCAAAAACCCCTATGAAAACAAGGATTGGTCCGATTAAAATTATTACGAATGTCGATAAAAACAATTTTTCTTTTAGTGAATCATAGTCGTTAAAATTTATTGAAAATTTTTGATTAAGTACACTTCCCGTATAAGTTCCAAAAATTGCAGTTAAAATCAATAAATATGTCATAATTTCAATTCCAGCTATGTTGTCCGCTTTTAAAATTAAAATTCGTTCCCACACATTTGTGTCCCCTAATGTGTTAACATCAACAACAAAAGAATGTACACTTCCGGCCCATACACCTCCTGCGCGTGTAACTAACGTTGCCAATAATGAAAACCAAAAAGGACTAATTCCTGCAAGAATAAACCATTCTTTAGGAATTTTATTTTTCCGTAATCTTAGATGTAATAAAATCATTACAGAAATCCAAGGCAATAAAGACGCGGTTTCAACAGGATCCCATGCCCAATAACCACCCCAATCTAATACAGTATATGCCCAAAATCCTCCAAGGCCTATGCCTAAAGCACCTAATCCAAATGATATTATTGCAGGAATCCTGATTTCATCAAGGAATTCATCGGAATTCCATAATTTGTAATCATTTGTCATGTGAGAAATTGTTAAGCATCCAATCCATACACATGAAGAATAAAAAGCGAAAATAAGGGGTGGATGTATTACCATTAGATTAGTTTGCAATAAAGGATTTAATCCTGCAGATATTATTAATGTATTTTCAGGTGTTAATTTGAAAGGATCTAATGTGGCAGCAATAAGTAATAAACATAATATAAAACCATCTAAAATCTTTGTACTTTTTCTCCAAGCGACATTTTTTTTAGAAAACAGCCTATTATTGAAGGAAATTATTGAACAACAAGCAGCCCACAATAGCAGGGGGCCTTCTCTCGCTGCCCAAACAGCACTAATTCGAAAACGCATAGGTAAATCTTCGGAACCATATTTAGCGACATATAGATAATTCTCATTATTAATTATAAATAAATAAGTCAACGCTAAAAATGGCATTACGGGTACGAGGCTATTTGTTAATTTGATAATACGTTTTAATTTAGAAGAATCAAAAAACCTTGTATCTAAGTTAAAAATATTAGCAATAATACAAAAAATCGCTAATGGTAATATGGCACTTAGCATAATGTTACCATCCATAAAATTTAGCTCGGCTATATCCGAATGATAAAAGTACAGAGATTACTTTTTTCTTCATCAAACTTGGTTTTTTAATCAATATTTTAATCCCCACCCCTATTTTAGTAAATATAGACATTCCATTCATTTCATCAGGCATACATGTGGCCATAATCGATAATTCTTTTTCTGATAAATTATATAATGCGGTTTTCCCCTTTAGGATTTTATCATATGGGGGAAATTCTGCTTTCCAAAGTTGTTCGTATTCCTTTAAATATATTTTAGAATATTTTCCGTTTGCTAAAACTTTTGCAGCAACTTCAGCCGCATATTTTCCAGATTTCATTGCTAAATGAGATCCACCCTCAAAAAGAGGGGACGTAAATCCTGCAGCATCTCCAATCATTATTAATCCATCATCGATTGTATTGTTTCTTGGGCCACTAATTGGTATTGTTCCTCCAAAGGGTTTTATTTTACCCTTGGATTTTCTCCATGAGGGTTTTACTTTATTTTTATTTTTTAGATAAGTATCTTCAATAAATGTATCAAGGAATTTTATTGCACCTTTTTTTTCTGTTGTAACAAGGCCTACATTTGCCCTGCCCTTGTTTTTCGGAATCATCCATACATATCCATGTGGTGCATATTTTGGCCAAATATAAAAATCTAGATAACCATCATTTTCAATTTCTATCATTTCATATTGAAATCCTGCAATCACATCAATTTTGTCGGATATATTGAGTATTTTCGAAGAAATTCCAGTAACACCACTTGCATCTATAATGATTTTTGTAGTAAGTGGAAAAAGATCTCCTTTTCCTGTAATTTTCCAATTAGAAAATTGATTTTCCAATTTAAATTCTTTTTCCATATTATTAACTTTATGAGAGTGGTGGAATATTGCTCCTGCTTTTACTGCTTCATCAATTAACCATTGCTCAAAAAGATGTTTTTCTAACACATAACCTGGTTCAGTTAATTTTTTCTTTACATCATTAGGAAATAGGACTCTTATGCCTTTTACATGTAATGAAATTACTTCTTCTGGTAGATTTAAATCTAAATTTTGCACTGCTAATTCAGATATACATTCTCCGCAATGAACTGGAATTCCGATTTCAGAGTGCTCTTCTAAGATCAAAGTTCGTAATCCTAACCTTGCACAATGTAAAGCAGCCGTGCCACCACCAGGACCTGCACCAATCACAATAACATCCCACACCGCTTCCCCCATTGAATAGACAAATCATAGCCGGTTTTTCAATTGACTGTTTGTTAATGAATGGGTTCAATAGAGGGTAGTGTGCGTGCGAAACGAGGGCCGCCTATGAAGTCTCCAACACCTCTTGCTGTAATCACCGGGGGTGGACGTGGCATTGGTGGAGGTATTTCTCGTAGATTAGCATCTGATGGATATAGAGTACTTCTTACATATCATTCCGATAGTTTTTCTGCTGAAGAAACTGTAGACGTAATTCGAGAGATGGGGATTGATGCGGTTGCTTTGAAAATTGATTGTAGCGTACCTTCTGAAATTCTATTATTGTCTGAACACCCATGGTGTCAAGATGGTATTGAAGTATTAGTGTTAAATCATGGCTCGTATGAAAGAGTAGCAGCTTCAGAATTAACAGATGGAGCATTAAGGAAATCAATGGAGGTTAATTTTTTTGGGGCATTTGGAGTTTGGAATTCATTAAAAAATCAACTTGAAGAAAATGCAAGAATTGTAGTAATTGGGTCCCAACTTGGCATAAAAGGTTCTCCACATGGCGCTGATTATTCTGCTAGTAAAGCAGCATTACATACATGGGCTAGAAGTTTAGCACAAGATGTAGGCCCATTTGGTCAAAGAATTAACATAATAGCTCCAGGATATGTAGATACAGCAATATTGGCAGGAGATACTGTAGAGAAAAGAAGACAAAGAGAACTTGAAGTGCCTTTGCAAAGAATAGGTCAGCCATCAGATATTGCTGGTACGGTTTCATTTTTGTGTAGTGGAGATTCTGCCTATATTACTGGTGCAGTAATACACGTTAATGGCGGCTTATTTTTACCCTGAGGTGTCGATTTGAACAACGATCCTTTTGATTTATCTAAAGCACTTGAGGGGGCATCAAAACAAGAATTAGATCCACAAGTTTCCTGTTTTAAATTACATACTGATCTATTGCCATCAGGCGACCAAAAACAAGCAATTGAAAAATTAATTTCTCAATTAGAAAATA
>CAZMJH010000036.1:0-8540 GCA_964566595.1 uncultured Candidatus Poseidoniales archaeon | reverse complement strand
GTTTAACCCCCATCGACTTTGTACAGTAAAAATACTATCATCTCGAGAAACTTGTATCGGATCTGAAATATAAGTTGCATAACAATATTCCCAACCATCCGGCATTCCATCACTGTCAGAATCAGGATGAGTTGGATCTGAAATTCCAATAAGACTATTATTGAAATTATTAAAATCAAGTTCATTTATTTTCTCAAGTCTATCTTGAGTAACTGGGAAACCATCGTGTAATTTTTCAGAAAATAAATCATATAATCTATTGTTAGCTTGATTCTCATTAAGTCCTTCTTCCTCAGAAAGAGCAATTGTTGCATCTGTAGCAAAATCATAAAACCCTAAATCCAAAGGTATATTGTATCTTTCTGCTTCTTTACCATATGTTCTAGCCTGCCATTCTCTTAAATTCGAATATATCTCATATACTGCAATTTCTCCATCTCCATCACAGTCATAAGAATCATCATCAAGATCAAGATAAATATCATTACTAATCAATGGATTCATAGACCAACGATTCTCCTCTAAATCCCATTCCGTAAACCAATATTCATATCCATCTAACATTTCATCTCTATCTGTATCATTATGAGTAGGATCTGTAATCGAACGAAGTGTTTCTAAGATTAATGTAGGGGGGTCTCCATCTTCCCATTTTGCAACATCTAATTTAACTAAAGTAGCTCTGTTTTCAGTATTGTTGAGTATGTTTCCTACACGAGAAAATTCTGTACCTGACATTTGTTCTTCTGCATCAATGTAAAAAATCGGAGCATCGGGAGGATGGGCAATACCGTTATCTGGCAATCCATCAACCAAGGATAATTCTTGCCTATCTGTTAAACCATCATTATCTGTATCATAATCGCCATCTCCTGCAACTAACGGGTTTAATGTCCAAATCCCATCTGTAGAATCCCAATCTGTTAGAAGCATTTCTAATCCATCCAACATTCCATCTCCATCTGAATCAGGATTATTTGGATCACAACTCATTCCGTTTGCATCTCCAATATCAGAATCAATAAATGAGCCAAAACTCAAATTTGTTGTTATTCTGCCCCATACTTGAGTGTCAAAACCACTTACTGTGTTTGATTGTTTAATGTAATATTTTGGAGAGAATTTAAGATGGATTTCATTATATTCAGGATTTATTGAATTATATTCTTCCCAATTTGAATACCCATCAGCATCAGCATCTCCATATTTATCTTCTTCTGTAAGTGGATTTAATGTCCATTTATTGGATACAACATCCCATCTTGCATGCCAAATTTCCCAACCATCTGGCATTCCATCATTGTCTGAATCAGAAGAAAGAGGATTTGCAGAACCCTTATCTTGTTCATTTTGAGAATTTAATAATGTGGGGCTCGTTAATTCTCCAAATGTAAATATTGGTTCTCCATTATCTCTTGTATGTTGCCATAGTTGTGTATATATTCCAAAAGGTAATGATGAACTCGTACTTTCATTTTGATTGAAAAATGATGTATCTCTTATATGATATTCTAAATAATTATTAAATTGTTCATCAACTTCTAAAATTCCATTATGGTTTGCATCATAACCATCCCCATCTGGATTTCCTGTTGCATCACTACCATTAAGTGGATTTATTCCTTTTACATCACTTGTCCAATAACAAGAATTGCCATCCGGATCGTTTGGATTATTTGCTAAGGCCTCCCACCCATCTGGCAATGTATCTCCATCACTATCAATATTATTTGGATCTAAAGTTAACCATTCATTTTCTACTGCTTCAATAGACTCTCCATGAGTTTCGAAAAGATTTCCAGATAATCCTTCCAAATAGATTTGGCCCCACGCAAATTCACAAATATTACTCAATCCATCTCCGTCAGCATCCCATAATGCATCATCACTTCTTAATGGATCCAATGACCAATTATTTCCTCCAGTATAAGTTGTTCCAACCCATCTTCGATTTTGAATTTCCCAACCATCTGGCATTCCATCGCCATCTGTGTCATTATTTGTTGCATCTAAAGGTGAATCTGAACCACCGGAAAGTAAATATGAATCTGCTGCACCATTGTTTGACATATCGCACACATAATCATGTTCAACAATATAATGACAATCAAATTCGGTCAAACCATAATAAAACCCAAAAAATTCCATTCCATCATTAATGCCATCAGCATCAGTATCCGGATCTCTTGGATCTGTTCCAGGGTGACCATATTCTGTTGTGGGGTCATATCTAAATTCATCTAGATTTGTCCAATCTTGTTCAAAAAATGAGTTTTGCTCCCCATCTAAATTTAATCCGTCAGCATCAGGATCTAATAATGCATCAGTAGGATCTGTAGGATCTAATGCATATGCATACTCCCAACCATCTGGAATCCCATCAAAATCTGAATCGTTGTTTCCAGGATCAATTAATACAATATTAGAAAATCTACCCGGATCAACTCCACCAAGTAAATAACTAGTGCCATTAGCATTAATTTCAGCTAATGTTACGACTCTTCCAGTGATTGATTCCTGTGCACCTTGATTAAATGCTGCTGCGGCACCACCTACTAATTTCCATGAACCTCCTTGTGCTCCCACAAGTACATAATTATCCAATGGAAGTATAGAATGAACATTATTCATGTCTTCACTAATTGTATGCTCAAGAGAACCACTATGGGTGATTTGATTACTACTTAAAGTCAACAAATGTATACCTGAACCTGTACCTATCCATAAATGTGTAACTTCAGAGTTATCTGTACTATCTGGAACTATAGTTCTAACATCAAACAAATTCAATTCATGTTCATAAGTAATATTTCTTAAACTATTTGTATTATATTCATCAAAAACCCATTCAGTTGATAAAGTACCTTGGACATTAGATGTTTCAATCTTAATTAAACCTTTATCGGTTCCAAGAAATAATGTTGGTTGACCATTTACAGAGATATGTACTGCAGAAGTAAGTTTTGCTAAAGCCGCATCCAATTCCATGAAAAGAGAATTATCTAATGCACTCTCCGAATTTTCTTTTAATTCACCTGAGCTTTTAATCTCCACTACATAACCTGAATTTTCCCCAAAAGCAACTAACCTCATATCGCCCCCAGAATCTAATAAACTTGTAATCACATGCATATTCCCTAAAGGCATATGATCTACCATTCCATTCAATACACCGCCCTTATCAAGGCGCATACTGAAAAGTCCATCTGTAGTTGCCATAACTATGCCTCCTCGACCTAATGAATTTTGAACTAAAACCATATCATTCATTTCAACACCATTAGGTAATAACAAATCTTCAACAACCATTTCATCCATATCGAATACAGATAAACCTACTTTTGTACCAACATATACAAGAGATACATCATTATTTTCACCTGAAAACGTATCTAATTTTCTAACATCATGATTTGAAATTTTAATATCTGTTGTTTGATCGTAAAGAGTAAGTGACTCTTGCAAAGAACCCTCAAGAACTGTTTTCAATCCTCCACGAATAGAATCCCCATTATCTTTTGAAACCAGGTACTCTTCTAGATTACTAAATGCCTCTCCACCACATTCAATTAAGCCTTCAACAAAACAAGTGTTAACAATATCTGTTGTTAAATCTCGAGTAACTTCCCCATTATTTGTCAAATCCCATCCATCTGAATCCGTATCTTCCAAATTATCTTTCTTATTATGTGGATCTAATCCGAAATAAACTTCCCATCCATCAGGTATTTCATCTCCCCCCGGTGAGTATTCAAGACCACCTAATTCTGACCATCTGAAAAAATCACCATCCGGATTTAATGGATCTGTTCCTCTCCATCGGTCATTATATCTTTCATCAATATCCATATCCATTGAATCATACCACAAACCATCTATTTCAGTCATCCATTCTAATGGCAATCCATACGAATATTCAGCTGAATTATTATAAAATTCATTTGCTTCAATACTACCGTCTCTATCCACATCAAATCCATCTTCATCATAATCCTCTCCACCATCGGATCCATTCAATGGATCAAAAAGTGGGCATGACCATCGACCTTCCGTCATCCCACCTGCATTTTCCATACACATCTGTACTTCATAACCATCTGGCATGCCATCTCCATCTGTATCTGAATGAGTAGGGTCCAAGTATAAACGAAAACCTCCTTCGGGATCCAAAGGATCTTCTCCTGTTAACCCTGACCTATTAGTGAAACAATCAGCTACGACATATGGCCAACAATATTCCTCAACATTTTGTAATCCATCATTATCCATGTCTAAATTTAATCCAGTAGAGCCATCTGGATCATATTCACCATCTGAACCATTTGTATAATCCATTCCTTGAATTGTTTTTTGCCTACCATCTATTGAAATTGCTTCCCACATTTCTCCAAATTGTTGCTCCCATACATCAGGTATACCATCTCTATCTGTATCAGTTACAGGAGGTGGTCCTTGATTAGCATCTTCAGGATGAATATTTTGAACTGATTGTGTTGCCGGTAGTTGAGACATTGTAAGTAGTAAAAATATCATTGTTGAAGTCACAATTAGAGTTGTTTGCTTGCGACGCATTATGCTTACCTGACGGGTATCCGACAGAACTTGACCAACTCAAATACCTTATGAGACTGATGGAACAATGTTCGTACATAAAAATCCCGTTATTTACAATAACGGGGCTAAATGCAACATTTTGAAGATGGTTTGACGATGAGTTCAAAGTCTTGTCGCGTTCGGTACGAAAGAATGTCCGTCTCCATCACACACTTAGGTTCTGGAAGCCGGGGAAATTCAACATTAATTTCAAGTGACGAAGGGAACGTTCTAATTGACAATGGTTTCTCTGGGCGTCAATTAGAATATAGGCTAGCAAAAATGGAGTTGAAACCAAGAGATATTGATTGTATCTTAGTCACCCACCATCATGGCGATCATGGAGGTGGAGTTGAATATGCAATGCGGAAATGGGATATTCCTGCAAAAGCAAATTATTTCACAGCAGACAAATTAGGAATTTTGGATAAAAAAAATTTAGAAATTTTTGAAAATCTTGACCGACTTGAAGTTCTTCCAAATGTTACATTTTTACCGTTTCCTGTACCTCATTCTGGAGCAGAAAATGTGGGTTTTTCAATAGTGACAGGAAGTGGAGAGAAAATGAGTGTTCTTACAGATCTAGGAAGCTTTACAGATGAAATAATCAAACATATGCACGGATGTTCACATATCTCAATAGAAGCAAATTATGACCTCCCTAAATTACTTTCAGGACCTTATCCTAGTAAATTAAAAGAGAGAATTATGGACAGAGGAGGGCATCTCTCAAATAAACAAACCGGGAAATTATTAGCGAAAGTAATTAGCCCGGAAACTAAAAGTATTGTACTAACTCACCTTTCAGAAAAAAATAACCGACCATATCTTGCAGAGAGTACTGTTTTATACCACATTGACGACATTTTCTCCGGTGACATCGCTATTTCTCTTCAAGACGGTCCCGAATTTAGCCATTTTTTGGGCCAAAGTGATAAAGAGAAAATGTCCATACAAGTTTAGAGCGAATGATGGGTGCGTTAAAGAAATCAGGTGCGGATTATTATGAAAAGAGAACTAGAAACTGATGATTCTGCTCTTAGTGACGTTATTGGAATGGTGATGTTACTTTCTATGATTGTTATCGTACTTTCTTCAGCATTAATTATTTTACAACCATACATAGCAGATTATGATGATAATAAAAATTGGTCTCAAGCAAAAGTAATTGCAGACCAAATTGATGAACGTATAAGATTAGTAGGATCTTCACCCCAAGATACTGGAACGATACAAACTTTTGAATTAGCCTCTACTTCTATTTCGGGCTTAGATAATGCAGAATATTGGATTATCTCGGGAGATGTTTTTGGTACTGATGTAATTAATGTTGCACTATCTTCCTTTAATGCAGTCTCTGTACAATCAATAAATGATACAGCAACCCATGCCAGAGTAAATAATGGTGGAAATATTACACTCCATGAGCTAAATTATGAAAATGGAACAGCAATAGTAAATTTTGTCAATTACATGGATAAATTATTAATTGTCGAAATTCTTGACAGTAATTCTGTAGTAATTCATAAATTTACCCGAATGGAACTTTCAGGATTGAGTATTGAAACTGCATTATCAACTGGAAATTTTGATATTGATTTAGTAAATAGTGCGAGAATGGAAAAATTACATGGTGAAGCATACAAAGTCATCAGATATCCATCTCTTCGACATTTTTCTATGCCCGACAACTCTCAACAACTTAGTTTTGTATTAGTTGACGTGGACATGAGTTTAATGTCTGGAAGTTCACATTCATTCAGCCTACAAATGATATCTCAAGGCCCTCTTACATTGTTTGATGGAGAAGTAAGGAATATTAGAATGAGTATGAGTAATGAGATTGATGATTCCATGACTGAACGATACATGTCATACTGGATGGAAGATTACAATATGAATTTAGCTTCTGGAACTCTTGATTCTTATGAAGGTCTAGGTCCATGGCAAAGAGTTTCGGGAATTGATGGAATAGGAATTCATCCGCTAAATAAAGCAATACTTACTGAGATAGTGCTGCATAGAGTGGTGATTGAATGAAACGAATTAATCCCATAATCACAGATAATAATGCCGCAAATTCAGCAATTGCTACCGTTTTAATGTTTGCAGGTGTTTTAAGTATCATTAGTGTAATGTTAATATCGATAGTTCCTGTAATTAATGAACTACAAGGAGCAATAGAATCTAGTGATGCAATTGTACAATTTGAAGATTTATCTGAACATGAAGCTCAACTCGCACAAAGAGGTTTACCAGGAAGCACATCTGAAATAAGAATTGAACCCGTACTTGGAAAATTAGAATGGGATTTAGATAAAGCAGGAATTTGGTTCTCATCTTCATGGAAAGAAAATTCGGAACTTCGATTAAGAGATGCAGGGAATTTTGAAAATCAATTCGATATAAGATATCCTTCCGGGCAATTAAACTCTTATTGCATGGATGATCTTCACTTGCAATTTGAATCTAAATGGAAATATGAGTTGCCTGCTGTTGAAGGAAATATTCTGATAGCCACAAAGTCTCAAGTAACATCTAGTATTACTTCTTCAAAAGTATCGGTAACTCAAGGAAGTGATTCTATCACTTCGTTAATAGATCACAGTGAAGTTTTGAACATCAATCTTCCTTTGGAAAATACAATAATGAAATCAACTGTAATTAGTGACGTTGAATTAACAATTTTATTAGAATTAGATGATGGTGGTGCAACATTTGTAAAACCCAATAATCCCAATCATAAAGGTGAAGGAACTTTCTGGAAAATCCCACTCCCTGTAGGGAATAATAAAATCAATTTAATTTCTGAAAAGGGAACTATAATTAAATGGTCTCTTAATCAGAATGATGGAGATGAAACAACAACCATAACTGGAGATGGCTCTGTTTGGACAAAAAATTTCGAAGTTTCTGATTCCACTTTACTAACACTAGAATCAACTCATCCTGCTAGATTAATACTACAATCAAATTATGAATCAAAAATTGGTACAATAAATTGGCCTTCGGATGAAGGTTTAATGCTTGGAAATGAATTTATAATACCACAATTACCTGGAACATTAATCATAGATAATCCCAACAATTCCCCCACTCAAATTAATATACAAGGTGGGGGCTATTCAATACCTAGTAATGGTATTTACAAATTGGAATGGCCAATAATAGGCACCAGTGGAGTTGTTAAAATTTCTAGTCAATCCGATATTGGAATCAAATGGACTGGTGACGATTATGAAAATAATGGTCACTTATCCAAAGGCATATCATATGTTATTGCAAAAGATACTGGTCAATTATCTGGACAAAAGTTTTCAACAAAATGGACTGGCGATTATGTAGAAAATAGTGAGGCTTTGCTTTATATCACATTAGCTGGAACAAGTGCATCTTTTGATTTCTCGGAAGTATTTAATGCAACAGGAAATTTACAAAGTTCTAGTGGAAATTCGTATCTTTTATCTGCTACAGAACAAGGAAATCTAAATGCCACTGTAACTTTAGGGCAATCAATTCGGTTAATGCAAATAATTGGAAATTCAGGAATTATAGAAATTATGGATAAAGGTGCACAAAGATGTCTTCCACTCGTTATGAAAGCATCTGGGTGGATTAATATTGATTTACTATGGTATGATGTTAGTGAATTAACCTTGGGTGGTGTAAGAAACGCTTGGGAAACTGGCGAGCATCACTCTGGAATAAGGTTTCAACTTATAGGAACTGAAGATGATTCTTCTTTTTCGGCGCTTGCTGATGCTTGGATTGTTCAAGTTCCGTCATTAAAATACAAATTTTCTAGTAGCGTGAGTAACCTCGAAGTTGTTAATCGTGGCGGCTTTGTTACAACAAACCATCCTGAAGGAAATCCATATTTAGCCCATTCAGCACTAGCAGCTAAAGGCAATTCGAACTTATTAGGAGTCCATCTTCCTGTAATGATG
>CAZMJH010000035.1:0-8551 GCA_964566595.1 uncultured Candidatus Poseidoniales archaeon | reverse complement strand
AAATTTGTTTTCGAAAATAAAAAATATAATATTGAACAAACCATTGCTGTAGTTAAAAGAATTAAAGCATGGCAAAAGAGTTGATAAAAATGTGGACAAGGAAAGCAGCATTTAGTATTACAGGAGGTATCTCTTTGGTTTTAATCGGAATGATGATTTCTAATTTTCAATTAATGGTAATTGGCTTTACTTTTATTGCTTTTACAGTACTTAATGGATGGATAAAGGGACATGGAAACTTAGAAGTTCAGAGAATACTTTCGGCTGATAATTTGTATAAAGGAGATGATTTATTTGTTGAATTAAGAATTACAAATCGTTCTATGAGACGTACTCAACAGTTAGAAATTTATGATAATGTTCCTCATGAAATGAAATTAAGAAGTGGTTTGAATTATATGAGGGTTAATTTGGGACCTGGACAAAGTACAAAAATACGTTATTCCTTACGTTGTCCATTAAGAGGTCACTATTCAATAGGACCAATTAGTATCCGATTTAGGAACACATTTAATTTATTTGCACAAGAAATGTTTGTAAGTCATCATAGTGATTTAATTGTATTTCCACAAGTGAAAAATGTCGAAGAAGCGTTCATTAGAAGTAGGACTCCTAAGATGTATACAGGTGCATCTACGTTGAGAACACCGGGACCCGGTTCAGAATTTTACAGCTTGAGGGAATATGTGCCTGGTGATCCGTTCAAAAATATTAATTGGAAGGCATTTGCCAGAACAGGGGAATTAATGGTAAATGAAAAGTGTCGTGATGCGGTTACTGATTTGTTTATAATTTTAGATAGTAGAGATATTAGTAGGATTGGAACAGTACTAAAAAATCCCCTTGAAATGGGAGCAGTTGCAGCAGCATCTTTAGCAGCATTTTTCGTTAAAAGAAGAGATAGTGTTGCATTGGCAATTTATGATGATGGCGTCTCTTATCTTCCAGCAGATACAGGAGATAAACAGTATTTCAAAATTCTAAGTAGTTTAGCAGGTGTTGTACCAAAAGGAACTATGCCTCTTCAAGCAGTTACAAATTCTTTAGCACCTAGATTTAGTAGAGGTTCACCAGTATTCATAATTAGCAGTGTTGAAGGTGATGGAACAGTACCTAATGCTGTGCGTGATTTAGTGGGTAGAGGTCATGAAGTCACAATTTTATCACCTTCAAGTCTTGACTTTGAACGATTAATTAGTAGAATACCTCGTATGAGTTATGAAGTTCTAAAACTCGAACGTCAAAATAGATTAACAGGTTTAGCGGGTTTTGGTGCTTCCGTGATTGATTGGATGCCAGATGTAGAATTATCTCAAGCATTATTGCAAGTAAAGGAAGTATGAGGTGTATTGATTATGGCAGAAGATGTACAACCACAACAAGAAGGAATGCGAACTTTGCATTTAAGATTATTAAGAATACAATGGCAAGTTGTCACTTTACAATTAATTAGTACAATTGCATTGTTGTGGATGTATCTCAAGATGGTTGATTTGTATATTGTAGATTCAATAGATCATGCTATGGCAATAGAATTTTTTGATGCGCAATTAAAAGTTGCTAATTTAGAAATGCCTTTACCTGCTTGGTTGACTGGAGAAGATGCTGTGGGATTAGGTCGTTTTTATCCAATAATGGTATTGAGTATAGCAATAGGTGGAGGGATTGCAGCACTAACATTTCAAAATCCAGTTTTACAGCGTAGAATACGTTTGGGATTACTTTTAGTATTTGTATTATGGTTATTTGGTCCATTTTTGTTGAAATGGTTGTTTGCAAATTTTGGAAAAGGAGATTGGTGGATTCCTCCAGATAATGCAGTAGAATCTTTATTCAAAGGAGTGATTTTAGTATTAGAAGTAGTTTTAATTGGATTATATATTATTCCTTTAGTTCTTGGGATACGAGGAATTTGGGGCCTTTCAAAGAATGCAATTGCTTGGTCAACTGGAATAATGCTTTTATTCTTAGTATTGCACGCATTATTAACATTCCAAATAGTTGAAGAGTTATTATTTGGAGCTACAGGTGATGGTTTGAAGAAGATACCTTCATTAGCGGGGGAACCTACAATTCTTGGATTAATTAGCCCTAATCAATTTAGTTTGTTACAATTATCATTGTTACTCATAATTTTCCAAGAGTCATCTATGGGAGTAATTCGTTATCTTGAATACGCATTTAGATTACCGGAAACTTGTAAAAAAGATCCTGAATATGTCACTCAATTTTACAATTTATTAAATGGTCATATGATACAAACAATAGTGTTAATGACACTTTGTGGTATTACAACAATAATCGCATTAGGTTTCCATACATTGTTATTGTCAATAGTAGCAGGATTGCCAGGAGACGGACAATGGGCATATCAGATTCAAGAATCTATTGAACTTGAATTGACCTATGGGTTGGTTATTTCAGCAATGCTATTCTTAGTGTTATTAGCGGGTTTGAGATTTATTTTACCTTGGCAAAGAATAAGTGGCGTTATAGAATCCTTGTATCAAAAGAGAATAGATATGCCTCCTCCTGCACAAGATGAATATTAATTATGAATTAATTGGATACATCTCCCAATTATTTCAGCAAGTGAAAGTGCCAATAATGGTGCAAAACAAACACTAAAAAGTAAATTTATCCATGTGGGCCAATCTAAATTATTCCAAATAGCTATAGTTAAAAATATAGTTAAAGAAATTGAAAACAATAATCCAATTCGCTCTAAAATGATTGGATATTTTCTACCTTTAATTTCCGTTCTTCCAATTAATGTGAGCTGATTTAGCTCTTCGTTCATATTGTCTCACCTCAGATGTCGAAATTATCAACTTCTTTATTTAATTCGTCTAATACATCATCGTTTTTTTCTTCTTTCAGGTCAATTTTTCTTCGTTCCCAAGCATGATCAAGTTTTGCTAATTCTGTTTCAATTGTTATCCTTCCTTCATTTTCTGATATATCTTCAATATCCCCATCCTCTTTAGAGACATTTACAGCTTCTTCCATAGATGTCCAACCATCTTCATCATTTACAGTCTCATTACTTACTTCAACACTTGCAGCATTACTTGCATTATGAGGATTTAATTCCCGAATTATTTCTTCAGAAACAGAAGGTCTTTCTGATTTTAATTTTACATCTTCATGTGGTAAAAGACCATCTTCTTGGAAACTCCACAAGGGAGTGGGTTTCTATGAACCAAAAGTAAGGCCTGTATCGTCTAATTCTTTCATTGCCTCATCTAATGAACTTGCAGTTTTTTCCATTACTACAGCTGTTCCAGCATCACCTTCATCCGCTTCAAGATAAATTGAATCAAGTGCAGATTGTATTGTTTCACGTAGATTATTAGCGATGTGAGGTAGTGCTTCAGGCCTATTGCATAATGCTTCAAGGCGATATAATGTATCTTTGGGAACTCCTAATTCTTCAAGTTGAGTTATCATTTGCCTCATCTTTCTTAGTAAAGTTGTAGATCTTTCAAATTCATCTAGTAAACCTTCTAAATCTAAAACGACTAATTGAACAATTTCTTTAAGTTTACTTTCAAGGCGTTGACGTACTGACCAATTTGTTAAACCTCTAATTGTGCCTGCAGTCTCAGGAGTTTGTGATTCTAGTAAATCCATAACTTCACTTGATAATAAATATCTTGGGGTTTTAGCAACATTGTCAACATTATGCTGAATAATTGTTAAACCACGCTCAATTGCTCTATCCATTAATGTCAAACTGTAACCTAATTCCCGCATTCTTTCTAGGCGTTGCATTATTGGAGCAAGAGCAGAAAATCCATGGTCTTGGCCTAATAATGCTTGAGCAAGAGGCTCATCACGAAGTTTTGCTCTAAGAATCCCTGCTTCTTCAATATCAGCTAATGCCGAATCATGAGCATCTTTTAGAGATTCAGCAGTTGATAGTAAATTGTTAACTTCTGTTTCGGCCTCAGATCTTCTCCCACTAAGATCTCCTAATTCGCCTAAGATTCTTCGTCTTTCTTCCATAAGTTCTCTAACTTCACTATGTAAGTGACCTAAACGTCTTTCAGAATCTAAGAAAAATGCTCTTTCTTCTTCCATTAGTTTTCTATGCGATGTTGCTTCAGCATCTAATTCCTCTAATTCTTTGTTTTGACTTTCTATTCTTCTTTCCAGTTCATTTGATATTGTAGTTGCTTGACGGTGTCTTTCTCTTTGTGCTTCAAGTTGATCTGCTACCATACGATGTCTTCTATCATCAGCATCAATAGAAGATCTTAGTTGTCGTAATCGAATATCTCCTGCTTCAATTTCAGATTTTAATCGAACTTCTTGTTCAGATAAATCACTTACCATTTTTTGTAATTTTTCACGGCTTTCAGAATCACCAACTGCTTGTGAAAGTTCTTCAATACGTTGTTCAACTTGATTTTCTAGTTCTTTAATACGTTGTGTAAGGCTTTCATTCCGATTTAAAGATAATTCTTGTCCATTTGTTGCTTCACGCAAATCGATTTTTAATTGCGAAACTTCATCAACTTGGTTCGTATTTAATTTTTGCATTTCCGCAATTCTTGCTCGCATACCATCTACTTCCACTTTAGATGCTTCGTTAGATGCTTTCACATCATTTCGTTGTCTTTCTAATCGAGCAATTTGTTTAATCAATCGCGCTTGTTCTTGTTTTAATTTATCAAATTCTCCTGCATCTACAACAGAAGTTGGCATTAACATTTTTCCACTTTGTGCTTTTGGAAGTAGTTGTGCTCCTCTAGATTTCTTTTCTTTTAATGTCCATTCCTTAAGCCCATTTGATAAATTTTCAACACCTATTGCAAATCCAAACATTCCCATTAGGCGTTTATTTATTGCTTTTTCACGATCTTTTGATCTTGTTCTTGTTTTAGCAATATTATCACAAAAAGAACTTAAATTAAATTTTGGAGTTGTGTTTAGATGCTGTTTTAATTTCGCAACTTTTGGTAATGAATACAACGTTAATTTCGCTTTTGGTGTTGTTGCCGCAGATGCAACCTCGACAATTGAAAGTGGTGTGGTGGAACGTGCACCGCAAGGAATCCCATTAGAAATTAAAATATCCAAAATATCATCATTATGGTCTACACGAATATGTCCACTAATTGATTCAGATTTTCCTCTTGATAACATTGAAAGTAGATTGTCTGTACCTCCTTTGCGTTCAAGAGTATTCAATCCACCTTCAAGCATACTTCCATCATCATCAGCAATATTTGATATGGGCATTGATTCTAGTTTTGCAACGGAGTCAATTAAGATGGAATCATGATCTGCCCCTTCTGAAACCCAAGCAACAAAATCTAAATCATCAACTCTAAGCATCATTAGAGAACCATCTTGCATATGCATGATTAATCGATTTAATGTTGGTAATTCGAGCTTATTTACAAATTTATTTGAACGATCTAATTCACTTTTAATTGTAGCAGCAACATCTTCTACTTTACCTGGTAATTCACCTTTAGAATGAATGACCATTCCTTGTTGAGCGGCTAATGCACCAATTACAGTTGATCTTTCTGTAAGGGTATCTACAAATGAACTTGCTTGAAGAGAATCTAGCCCCATCCCAAATTGTTGTTTTGGTGAAATACCTGCTAAAGCACCCAAATCATAGAATGCAGCAGGTAGCATCATTGCAACTTCTGCAAATTCTTTTTGTGTCCAAGTTGCTCTTATGGATTTTAATTTATTTTTTTTACCCTTTTTCTTAAGTTCTTCAATAGCCTCTTTTGCACCAACATAATTTTTTCTTTTACCTGATTGTGCTACGCACCCTACAATTTCGCCACCAGCTATTAATCGATGAGCACAAGGCGCTTTTGTTTTTGGCAAAAAATAACTAATTACGCCATAATCAATTTCACTACTCATGATTTCTAAATCAAGATTTTTATTTTTCTTTTCTGCACTTCCTAAAGGTAAACTATACATTTTTTACACCTACATTAATTGAGCAATTGCTTCTTTTTTTGTATTTAATTCATAACTTAAACGACCAAGATTTGGATTTTCATTTGTTAACAAACCGATGTATGTTCTATTAGGTAATGCGCATAAAATAATACTGCCATTTTTGGATTCAATCCAACATTGATTTGCAAGGCCCATATCAAATAACTTTGAACTCATATCAAGTGTTTGTAAGAGATTGCCAAAGTCCATGAATGAAACGTCTTGACTATTACTACTATAAGTTTGCATCAATTCATTCCCAATACTATCGATAATCGTTGCAAATTGAACTCCTGGAATTTGACAAAATGATGCCAAAAGTCGTTGTAACATATATCTCAAATGGGACGAGAGTGCTGACGAGTTCAAGATATTTGGGGATATTCCGAACTTTGAATTCGGTTTAGAGGAGTTAGGTAAAATGCCGAAAATAATTGTTTTGAGTGAATTATTGTAATATTTCAATTTAAAAATTAATATTTGAATTGATTTTTATTAAAAATACATGAAGTCATTAGCCAAAGCAATCAAATCTAAACTATGTTAGCGAATAGTATGGACCCTAGAAATGTAGTCAAATCCGCTTATGATTTAATTGGTCCAGATTTTGGTAAAAAGCGTACTGAACCTTGGGATTTTGTTATTGAATGGCTCAAATCATTCCAATCTAAAAATTTTGAAAAACCGCTTAAATTGTTAGTTGCTGGTTGTGGCAATGGTCGTCATGTAAGGTTAGCAAATGAATTAGGATTTGATGTATCAGGTATTGATATATCTCATAATATGGTAAATGCTACAATTCAAGCGGAAATAGAACTAGGTAGGTTAGATCCAAAAATACAAGTTTCAGATGTTTGTGATTTACCTTTTTTAGATGGCGAATTTGATATGGTGATGTGTATTGCTGTTTTACATCATTTACCTTTTAATTTGAATAAAATAGCAATGAATGAATTTTCTAGAGTAATTCGTACCGATGGTAATTTATTAATTTCTTGTTGGGACCCATCAGCACCCTCAGTAGTCAATGGTAAGAATGATGAAAAGGAAGAAGATGTAGTATGGGTTTCTTGGACGTTACCAGATACATCTCTTGTTTCAAGGTATTATCATTTGCCTGAAATTCAATCTAGAATCAAAAATTGGAATGAGATAAAAGGATTAATTTGTAATGGATCTGAATTGAAAAATTTCAATCAATTATTTTATTTTACAAAAGAATAATTTTCCCGATTGTTTGAAGGGTTAGATTCATTGCGAGTATTCATGCCGGTAATTGATATTTCAACTTGTTCGCGTTGTCGTAAACCAGCTATTTTATTTCAAGAATATTCAGGTCAGCATTATTGTTCAGGATGTTTAATTAGAAGTGTTCGCAAAAGAGTAGGTCGCGAATTACGTAAACAATTAATTCTTCCAAAGAGTGAAAATGGCAAATTAATTACAATTATGGTTGCAGTTAGTGGCGGTAAGGATTCTTCAGTACTTTTAGAATTATTACATCATTTTTTAAAAAATAGGCCTGATGTAAAATTAATTGCTGGTTGTATTAATGAGGGAATTGAAGGATACAGAAAACCTTCAATGGAATGTGCTAAAAAATTAGCCCAAGATCTTGGTATCGAATTCAAATCATTAAGTTACAAATCGTTAGGTTTTGATGATATGGATAATGTTGTTAATTTACTTCCAAAAATCAGTGAGAAGCATGATGAAGTAAAAGGAATGTCTCCTTGTTCATTTTGTGGAGTATTTAGGCGTCAGGGGATTAATCGATTAGCTACAGAAATTAATGCAGATTATGTTGCTTTTGGACATAATTTAGACGACATGGCTCAGACAGTTTTGATGAATATGCAGAAAGGAGATTTAGAGAGAACATTGAGGTTAGCCCCCCACTCATGGGCTCCGATTGAAGGACTAGCACCTAGAATAGTTCCTATTCGATGGATTCCAGAACAAGAAGTACAAGCATATGCTATGACTTTGAAACTTCCATTTCATGATGATGAATGCCCCCATTCTCATCAAGCATTACGAATATTACATCGCGATATTGTTGCTAGGATGGAGGAAGCAGTACCTGGAACTCGTCATGGTTTAGTACATTCTTCAGATTCAATCAAAGAAATATATGTAAAAAATAAAGCGTCTGACGAATCATCTGATTCGCTTAACAAAATAAATAATTGTGAGGTTTGTGGTGAAATTACAAGTCAAGAAATATGTAAGGCTTGTATTATGAAAAAATGGTTGCTTGAAGAATCATAATTTCAAATCAATTAATACAGGAGCATGATCACTTACAGTTAAACCTCCTTGACGATGAATCTCTGCATTTGTAACTAGTTTTGTAGCAGCTTCATTCGCAAGAAAATAATCAATACGCCACCCTCTATCAAGTATGCGTGCTCTTCCCCTGTTAGACCACCATGAATATGGGCCCTTCTTTTCTCCAAAATTAAGTCTGCAAACATCGGTCCATCCACATTCAAGTAATCGGTCAAACCATTCTCTTTCATTTGGCAAAAATCCAGAAGACATCCGATTTCCCGAGGGGTTCCATATATAATTT
>CAZMJH010000034.1:0-8614 GCA_964566595.1 uncultured Candidatus Poseidoniales archaeon | reverse complement strand
TAAAGTTCTAATTATTTGTTTTGTATTTTTTTTAATTTTTCCCATTATTGGCTTAATTACCCAAGAAGATTCTATTGAAAATATTACTAATCCTGAAAAAAATCATTCTTCGCATTTAATTTCTTTAGAACATAATAACTCAGAAACTATTACATTATTTTCAGAAAACATCTATTCTGTATATATGAAATCTGAAAATATTGAAATTAATACTAAAGATAAAATTTTGTTAATTGATACTAATTCACAAAATGAGTTGTCAGGAACATTAGAATATCCCATATTTGGAGAATTAATCAATGAAAATGGAGAAACATATACTGCGATTTATTCATGGAAATTTAAAGAAGAACATAATGTTGAATTACAAAATACAGCAGGACATACAATTTGGCTTGTAAATGAAAGTGAAATGTTAAATTCATTAACAGAAAATGATATTTTAGTGGCGTCTGCATTAGGTTGTGTCACATCAGTATGTTTAATTCCAGTAATAATCATATGGTTTGTAATTAATAGACCAAATCCAAAATCATTAACTATAAAATTAATAACAGAAAGTCAAGAACAAACTAATCATGTACAATTATTACAATCTCAAGAAAGAATACCAGATAGTGATGAATTATATCGTGCAATTCATGGTAATGATGAAATGAAAAATGAATTAGAAAATAAAATAGAAAAAGAATTGATTATAGATTCTATTCCGGCACCATTTGTTGATAGGCCAGATCAACCATTTTCACAAAAAACAAATACACACTCTGAACTTGAAGATTTACCAAATGTTATTGACTTCCCTGAAGAAAAAACGAGTGAATCTTGGAAAGAATGGGATGGATGAGAATAATTAGGTTGGTTTTTAACCCTCCCCCCTTTAGGTAACTTCGGGTTTACTAGTGAGTGACGTTGACAAGATGCTTTTTTTATTAGAAAATAAAGTCAGAAGAGATATTCTTGAACGATTAGTTAAAGAACCACATTATGCGTACCAATTAGCTGAACAGATTGATGTTTCAAAAACAGCAATTACAAAACAACTTGTATTATTAGAAAACGCTGGTATGGTACAGTCAGAAAAAATTTCGAGTTCAAAGGGCCCCCCAAAAAGAATTTTTTCAGTTCAAAAATCATTCAGTATTAGAATTGATTTAGGGCCAGATTTATTTAAATTAGAACAACGAAAATTACCAAAAGGTGGCCCAATGAGAATAAGTAATCACCTTCCTCAAAATTCTAAAAAAATTGCAATAGCCTTAGCAGATATAGGTAGAAAGAAAATTAGAATAGATGAAGCAATTTTTCTTTTGAGTGAAATTGAAGATTCATTAGATAAATTAGACGAGCAAAGAGATGCGTTAATTGCATTACATCAACAAGTTAAAAATAAAGCATCGACAACAATTGAAAGTGATTTTACCCATTATGAAGAAAGGCAATTAGTACATTCGGTCTTTAATAATCCTCGTGAAGAATTAAATATTGAAGCGTTAGCATTTGAATTACAAATGCCACAAAATAATGCAAGGGAATTAGCAGATATATTCTATGAAAAATTAACCAGAAGCATGGCAAAAAAAAGTGGTAACATCATCGCTGCACCAAAAAATACTTCCCTTCCTTGGTGGGCTACACTAAGAAAAAATACTGATAAAAAATGATTAAAAAAATCTATATTAATTTACTCTACTTTTTTCACGTTAATTGCGTTAGGACCTTTTGGACCTTCTCCAATTTCAAATTCTACGGTATCCCCGTCTGTTATTTCTCCTTCAACTTGAGAGGTGTGAACAAATAGATCTGAACCACCCTCTTGTTCTATAAAACCAAACCCTTTTGATTTATTGAACCACTTTACAACTCCTTGTGCCATATACCTACTTCGCCACACACAAGGTATTTGATTATATCCATGTAAGTTTATTATAACAATTGTTTTTTCACAAAAAAAAAAATTGCAAAACATAATCTTTTTCTAAATAAAATCTGATAATGATAATTGCCTAGATTTATCATTGTTGAAAAGTGAATCTGTACTTGAAACAAGCCATTCAACATTTTGTTTAGTGTATTGATCTACTCCGTAAGTTTCAATTACATGTCTAGTGATTTCAATATATTTTCTAACTGCTCCTTGTGAAACTGTTAATGCAAGACCCCCTCCACAAAATTGTTGTGATTCTATTTTTGATTCATATTTACGCAATCCTTGGCCCTCAAATCTTACCCTCATAATGCATTTGCCAGCCAAAGGCATACGTCTGTATGAATGTCCACATTTAGTACATCGTACTTTTTGTCGTGTAAATGCAACTAAATTTCCTCTTAAATCCGGTAAAAAATGTGACCTTACCACTGTTGATGCAACGCGGCTTACATCAACAGCACGTAATCTGTGTCCTAATGCTAATTGGCCATTCATTTTATCTTTCATGGTTTCCAACGTTTTGTATGCAGAAAGTGATGGCCCTCTCGAAATATCATCCGTTCCATGAGTAAATCCTAAACCACGAAGCGCCGCAAATTGACTTTCTTTTAAACGTGAAGTTACTGTGCCCATTATTTCTTCTATCTCTTTTGAATGTAACATTTTATCAGATGCTTCATAAAATTCTATTGAATAATTCCAAGCTGCGTCTACGTTCAATGCCTCCTTATCAATCTCATGAGGATTTAATCTTGTAGTTAATACAAGAGGGGCATCCATTAAACCCCCACGCCTATTTGGTAATAATTGTCTGGAAAAATTTAGTAAACCATCCATTAATAACATTATACAATCTTCATCACCATCACAATTTCTTCTTTTTGCAGCATGAAATAACGGATGAGCATAACCTCCAGATGTATCTGACCAACCAATGACTCTACCCAATACTCCTCCACTAGTATGGGGAGCCAATGCAATTATTAATTGGCCTACTAAATCTTCATGAGAATTTATATTGTAAAATTTTTCTGTGGAATAATAACGCAGTAACAATTCATCAATAAAATTTGCAACTTTACTTAAAAAATCAATACAATTTTTACTAACTACAAAATCTTGCGGAAATAATTCAATTAATTGTGTTTCGGAAGTTAAAGGAATACCATGTATGTCATGAGTATATCCTAATGCAACTAATTTTGTATAGGGCGTATTAATCTCTAATGGGGTGAAATGAGTTAATGGGACATCACTCATATCGTATCTTATAGTTCCATCTTTGAAAACAGGTAGTTCATATTTAGCCCTTAATATTCCTTTTTCAAGGGGTTCAGGAATTTTACTTCTTGTTATCATCTCTTTCATTCCTTTAATTTTTGAAGGTAATCTATCTAAATTCAAATTTAATCTAGCATATTCTAAATCTCTTTTCAAATGTACTGTTTTCATAGAAATATCACGCTTATTTCTAAACGTATTAGATGTGTTTTCATCTTCAAGTAAAGCTGTTTTTCCGTTACAAATATTTCCATCAGAGTTTCTATTTCTACACCTTATAGAATGTGTTAATTCGCCACATAATTCACATTTTCTTGAACCTAAAGAAACTCTTAACTCTTCATGTGCTGCTGCAACTCCAAGTAATTTTTGTGGTCCTCCGCTATTTCCCAATGGGAAAATAATATGAGAAGCCGGTTTCATTGTCCTTGGTGCTGCTTTTTCTGGACGCCCCATACGACATCCGATTCTAGTTCCTGCGCCATCTTCAATTCTTAATTTACTACATTCTTTAATTAACCATAATGAATTCAAATTTTCATGATTTTGAAGTAAAATTTCGGCTCGTGATAATGCATCATAATCATTGGATCCAACATCTTCAATTTTCAACATTGCCTTTTTACCTAATTCTTCTGTTTCTGAAATTCCTTTTCCTTGTTGTCTTGCTTCAGTTTCGGCTTGAATTTTTACAATTCTTTTACGTTCATTTAATTCATTTAAACGATTTTCTTCTTGAGTAACTATTTGATAAGCAATTTTCAAACGCCTTATTCGTTCTTTACAATGTTCTTCAATATCTAGGATTTTTCTTGGATTCGTTGATTCCAATAACTTCTCAGCCCCATAACCTAATCCATCTAGTAAAGCCTCCCAACCGGATTTTGCAATAATGTCAACCCCATCATGAATATGTTCAATTCCAAGTACCATTAAACTTGATTTTACAATTCCGTGAATTATACGTTGATTGTCTTGAATAATTTTCTCTCCACTCAGGGATTCAATAATTTTATGATTATTTCCGGGCACATTAGTATTCGAAATTTTCTCTCCTGCAATAGGCATCTGATCTTTATTCCAATTTTTAGCGGCTCCAATAAATCTCAAATTTAAAGTATCATTTTCATTCTTTTCAATTATTGCTTTTTTAACTTGATTATTTAAGGCATATATCCATTCAATTGGAAAATCTTTCCACCATAAATTATATGGAGGGCATAAAGCAGTACCAAATTCTTTTGAAATTTTAATTGTCTGATTCCAATTAGGAGTTAAAGAACGGAGTTTTTTAGCCCAAGTTCTGCCTAATGAAGTTGTGAATGTTGGAATACCTTCTGGTAAATCAGTCCTAGAAATTCCTATAATGTTTGTAAAAACATTTAATTTTGTTTCTGAATCCAAATATTGTATTAATTCAGAAGCCCATCTATCCATTCCATATCCTGATGGAACTAGTGCCTTGTTATTTTCTAAGAACTCTCCATAACCTAACAAAATTTCTCCTGCATCCCAAATTGATATCACTTGTTTTTTAATTTCATTCCATTTAGATTCATCATCAACTCTACTAAATGTTCCATCACTTAACAATAACCATGGCCCTTCAATTTCATCGCAAGGGGTTATCGCTGTAGCTTTTCCTGGTCTTTCAATTTTCATTTGTGTTCCAATTGTTAAAAAATCATCCAACGCATACATACTAACTGGATTAATCGCACCTGCGGCTAAACCTGAAGTTCTACAACGTCCATATCTTAATCTAAAACCTCCGGGAGTAGATGGATCTCCTAAGACGGGCCTACCTGCAATAATATCATTCATATATTTCCAAATTTTTGGAATTTTAAATAATTTATATTTTGGTTTACTAAAATATATCTCCTCTGCTAATTCCAAAATTTCTTTTTCTTTGTCTAGTGGAAACCCCCATGCATTTTTATTTGAATTCCAAATACCTTTATGTTTTTTTGCGCCATCAATAAATGATTGATTGAAATTACTAGAAACCCATAAAAATTCTTCATCCGTCCAATAAAGTACTTCATTTGATTCAGATGTAGATTTGTTTGCAAATTCTGTTATAAATTCCCATCCAGTCACACCAAGTCTTTCTGTATGTTTACGTAATTTTGGTGCTTTAAGACACAATCCTTCTCCAATTACAAGTAATACTCCTCCCCGCACTCTTGAATCATCAATATTACGAACTTGTGCATATCCTGCACATTCCACTCTTTCGGTAGATTCTCCATTAATCATTACCGGGCATGCCCTTACTATTCTCTCTGTTTCTTCAGGAGTTGGTTTATATTGCAATCCTATTCTGTATAATCCAAATTCCTCTTTTACACGTTCAACCTCTGGTGTAGTTGGAACATAACGATCAATTCCTAATTCTCGTCTAATCATATCTGCGATTAATACTGCTAATGCCTGGCCTGTTCCTCCTGCTGCCCTTATTGGTCCTGTAAAATAAATACTAAGAAATTCGCTCCCATCAATATTATTCAAGATTCTTGAACGTGCTATTCCCTCAAGTGGCGCCACTAATACTGCTTCAGTTAAAATTGCCAAACCAACACGAAGTGCAACATCGGCACATGTTTCTCTATCTTTTCCTAATTCTAATAATTTTTTAGCAACATATATTGACATTTTTATTGCTGTTGTTTCTCTGTCTTTATCTGTTTCTTCAAGCATTTCTCTAATTTTCTCTGCAACTTCCAATCCACCTAAATAATCAACAAGTAATTTTTCTGTTCTTCCGGCTAAATCTTCTGCACGTGGAATTTCGACTATGGTTGAAAAATCAAGACCCTTTTCACGTTCAGTGGTTGCAACATCATAGCATTTTTGTGTGGCTTTTAACAATTGTTCCTCATATTTTTCTACCTGCCTTCGCAGACGTGATGTTACTCCGGAATTTGTACTCACGACCTTGCTTGAAATCGGTACCTTATGAGGAATGCTATTTTCGGAGAAGATTTAACGACAAGGTCCCTCCCCTATACAGATTAGTATGTATGCGAGTGGCGAAATTCGGAACCATCCAAAGTGGCCAGAATTATTAAAAATGGTCAAAAAATTATCTTATATCAAAGGTCATGAAAATGAATTTACATTAGCAAGTGGACGTAGTAGTAGCCATTTCTTTGATATGAAACCACTAATGATGAATCCTCAAGGAGCGGTATTACTGGCAGAATTAATAGGTGTTTATTTAGATAACTTAGAACCTGATTTTGTGGGTGGTTTAGAATTGGGCGCTGTTCCATTAACTGCAATAGCAATTACTGGTAATGCTGATTCTAAAAAAGGGCATAAAAGAAGAGGATTTATGGTTAGAAAAAATCCTAAAGGAAGGGGGGGAAGAAAAACATCTAATCCCCCAGGTATTGAAGGTGCTTCTTTAGCTAATGGTGGAAAAATTGTCGTACTAGAAGATGTTACTACAACTGGAGGTTCAGCCATTAAAGCAGTAGAAATGATTCATTCAACAACTAATTGTGACGTTATTGGAGTATTGGCTATACTTGACAGAGAAGAAGGAGGAAAACAAGCATTTGTCGATGCTGGAATACCTTTTGAATCATTATTGACACTTTCAGATATTGCAGGATGAGATTATGATAAAAACTGCTCCAGATGCACATATTAGTGGTACCCTAAAACAATTATCTACACCTTGGAAAATCGCATCGGAGCGAGCTTATAGATTAAGCAAAATGAATTTAAAAGATGGACACATTTTGGATATTGCATGTGGTTCAGGAATACAATTAGCCGCATATTCTTCTACGTTAAATAAACCTTGTATTGGTATAGAAATTGATCCTGTGAGGGCTGAAATAGCCAAAAATACACTAAAATCAATTTTAGGAGAAAAATTCTCAAATAAATCAAAAATATTAGTTGGAAATTGTTTAAAAAAATCAAAATTAAAAATAGATGAAAATATTAAATTTTCATTATTACATCTTGATCCTGCAAGGCCTACAGATATACAATCACATACAATTACTGAAATGCAACCCCCTCCCCTTGAAGCAATAAAAATTTGGAAACAATCTTTAATTGAAAACGCTGAAGCAATAATTCTTGATTTGTCCCCTAGGCTATCAATAATTCAATGTAAAGAATTGAACGAAAATTTAAATTCTATTTTACCAGATTTAGAACAAACATGGGAATGGTCATCACAAGGAAGAGGAAGAGTAGATAGATTGAGTGTATGGATTGGTGCTGCGGCAACAAAAGGTAAAAAATCGAGATATGTTAGAAATCACCCTCAAGAAATAAAAGAAAGCGCTATTATTGAGTCAAACAAATTACCATGGGAACAAAAATTAATTTCAATACAAAATACTAATGTGGAAATTAATGAGTTCATATCAATCATCGATCCTGCATTAATTGCAAGTGGTTTAGAAGATACTTGGTTAAAATCACAAAATTGTAAATGGGAATGGATTAGAAAAAATGGTCGAAGGCCACTACTTCTTCATTCCCAAAAATTAGAACTGTTACATGATACGCATAAATTAATTTTTGAATCCGGAATTGTGAGAGCAATTATTTCTCATGATATTGAAAATGGTGTTGAACCGCTTATTGCATTGGGAAACAAATTAGAATTAATGCAACTTACATTACGATTAAAAATTTCTCCAGAATTACAACCTATATTACAATCAAAATTAGATAAAAATTTACTCGATACTGGGGGTTCTGGTTTTATTGTGAAATTGCCCAATAATATGCTTGCAATATGCACAAAAATGAGGAAATAACTGCTTATTTCTAGGACCCGTAGGGTCCTGATTAGTCGCGCCCTTCAAATAGGGGGGGACGGTGGGACGCTTTCGCAAACAAATGCAAATAGCGTGCAACGCCAAAAAATGAGGGCCCCCCATGTCGAAAAAAGACAATGAAGAACTTGGTGATGACTTTTCCTATATTGTACGTTTAAGAAATACTGATTTAGATGGTTTGAAGAGACTTTCTACCGCTTTAACAAGTATCAGAGGTATAGGTTCTCGTACTGCAAACACTATCTGTCGAATTTCAGGTTTATCTGCAAATCAAGTAACTGGAAATTTAACCCAAGAAGAACAAGAATTGCTTAGAGCTACAATTGAAGAATATGCAATGAAAGCGCCATTATGGATGCTTAATCGGCAATGGGATAAAGAATCAGGAGATGAATTACATCTATTCGGACAAGATTTAAAACTTACAAATAATGATGATGTTACTAAACTTAGATCAATCAAAACATATAGAGGAATTAGGCATGCTAATCGTCAAAAAGTTCGAGGGCAACGTGGACGTTCTAATGGCCGTGGAGGCCTTACGCTTGGTGTTAAAAAGAAATAAGGTGAAATTGTATGGGACATCCAA
>CAZMJH010000033.1:0-8620 GCA_964566595.1 uncultured Candidatus Poseidoniales archaeon | reverse complement strand
CCGATATTGCCATATTGGTAATTGATATTATGGAAGGTTGTCAACCTCAAACATTGGAATCAATTCGTATTTTAAAACAACAAAAAACTCCCTTTGTACTTGCTTTAAATAAGGTTGATAGAATACATGGATGGGAATGCAAATTTAATCGAAGTACTGCTTTAGCATTAAAAAATCAATCAAAAGAAGCCCTTAGTTTATTTGAACAAAAATTTTGGGAATTGGTTGGTAAATTGTCTGAGCATGGTTTTAATGTTGATTTATATTCAAAAATAAATGATTTTACAGATACTATTGCTGCAGTTCCTTGTTCTGCTAAAGAGGGAGAAGGATTGCAAGACCTTCTTGCAGTAACAGTTGGATTAGCAGAAAGATTTCTTAGTGAAAGATTACAAGATGTTCATGGCGATGCAGAAGGAACAATACTTGAATTGAAAGATGAACAAGGTTTAGGAAAAACACTTGATGTTATACTTTACAAAGGTGAACTTTCAAAAGGTGATGAAATATTATTAGTTTCACAAGATGGACCATTTTGGTCTCATATTAAAGGGATGTTTTCTCCTCGTGGAATGAGTGAAATGCGTGATGCAGGAGATAGGTGGGACGTTGTAGAAACTGTATGTGCTGCTGGAGGGATAAAGATAAATGGGCCAAATTTTGAACAAGTTTTAGTTGGTACAACTTTGCGAGTATTTTCTAAAGAAGATGCATTAAAACTTCAAAAAGTACAGAAATTAACAACAGATGCAGCACGTGCTAATGCAGATGGAAAAACGGAAAGAGCTTTAGAAATTAAAAATCAAAGGACTACAACGTTAGAGGAAATTTCTTCAGAAACATTTCAAAGATTTAAATCTGCAAAACAAGAATCAAAAATTTCAGTTCAATTAGAAGAGGAAGGTGTTGTAATAAAATCAGATACATTAGGAGGTTTAGAAGCACTTGCTTTTGAATTAGAAAAAATGGGAGTGCCTATTCGTTCAGCAACAATTGGTGAAGTAAAGAAAAAAGATATCCGTGCTGCAGAAATATCTAGTAATCCATTACATTGTGCTATTTTGTCATTTAACACAAATATTAGTAAAGATGCAATGGATGCATTAGAAAAAAGTAAAAATATAAAATTAATTGAAGGTAAAGTAATTTATCATATATTAGAAAAATTTGAAGAATGGATTGAAATTCGTCAAAGAGAATTAGCAGAATCTAAAAGAGAAGATGTAGTCCACCCTGGGAAAATTAAATTGTTAAAAGATCATATTTTTCGTAGAAATAACCCTGCTGTAGTGGGGGTTCGTGTAATGGGTGGTAGAATAAAAGTAGGTCAACATTTATTGAAACAAGACGGTAAAAGGATTGGACAAATACGTTCGATAAGAACAGGTGAAGAATCTATGAAAGAAGCAGAAAATGGAGACGAAGTCGCATTAGCAATTAATGGAGTTACAATAGGTCGACAAGTTGATGAAGAAGATATTCTTTTAGTAGATGTTCCTAGTTCTCACGCGTCAAAATTATTACAAATGGATTTGAGTGCATCTGAAAAAGAAATTTTACAAGAATTAATAGAAATTCATCGTATTAATGACCATTTTTGGGGAAGATAAGCAGCTATTTTTGGTATTTATGTTATGATGTTTTGATACCGAAGGTTGAAGTATAAACATCTAAGCAGGATGCTTAGGTTAGTACCATGAGTGCAGGTTATAGTGCATCCGCGGCAGGTGGTGATGCCCGGTCAAGAGAATTGATAAACACCGTGAGTAATATCTCAAATCAATTGATGAATGAAGTAGGAAAAGTCATTATTGGAAAACAAGAAAATTTGCGTAGAGTTACAGTTGGAGTGCTTTCTAATGGTAATATGTTGTTAGAAGATTTTCCTGGATTAGCAAAAACATTGCTTGCAAATACATTCGCGAAAGCGCTTGGTTGTAAGTTTAAACGTGTACAATTTACACCTGACTTGTTACCTTCAGATATTATGGGGACATACATGTACGATCAAAAATCTGGAGAATTTAAATTAAGAGCAGGTCCTTTGTTTACTAATATATTGTTAGCAGATGAAATAAATCGTGCTCCCCCTAAAACTCAAGCGGCTTTACTTGAAGCCATGGAAGAGAAACAAGTGACTATCGAAGGTATAACTCATAAATTACCAGCACCGTTTGTAGTTTTAGCAACTCAAAATCCTATTGAGCAAGAAGGAACTTATCCCCTTCCAGAAGCGCAAATGGACCGATTTTTGATGAAAATGAGTATGGGTTATCCAGAACGTGCAGAAGAAAAGGCAATTTTAGCACGTAGAAAGATAAGGGGAAAAGATGATCATGATGTGGAACAGATAACTTCACCAAAAAAGGTTGTAGCAATGCAAAAAGCACTTGAAACAGTACATGTAGATCCTGCAATCCTTTCTTATATTGTTGAATTAGTTCAAAGGACACGTGAAGATCACCGTGTAATTACTGGTGCTTCACCTCGTGCTAGCCAATCATTGTTCAAAACAGGGCGTGCTGCAGCAGCTATTGAAGGTAGAGATTATGTAACTCCTGACGATATTAAGGGAATTACATTACAGGTTGCTGCACATAGAATTGTTTTGAAACCAGAAGCCAAAATACGTGGAATTACTGGTATGCATATACTTCGTAAAATACTTTCAGAGGTTCCGGTTCCAGTTATTCAGGCATAATGAATACTAGATTATGCCATAAGAGGTGCCTAGTATGGATCCATACAAAATGGTAATTGCTGTAACGAATCAGAAAGGGGGTTGTGCTAAAACAACAACATCAGTTAATTTAGCTACAGTTCTCGCAGAAGGAAATAAGAAATATGGAATTCTACCCTCTAAGGTTTTGTTAATTGATTTAGATCCCCAAGGAAATGTTTCAACAAGTTTTGGTATTGATAAAAGTCAGTTGCAAAAAACAGTTAGTGATGTTTTGATGAATGATCTTGGAGATGAATTGCCGTTAATGGAGGATTATATTTTAACACCCGAAAGATTGACTGAAGCAATGCAAAGTGCTTGGGCCGTTTCAAATTCTAGTGCTAAAATACCACAGTCTCTTCAAGTTAAAAATTTATATTTGCTTCCATCTAATATTCATTTATCAGGGGCAGATATTGAATTATCTACAAAAATAGGTAGAGAAACACGACTTAAAGAAGGAATCGCACATATTGTAAATGATTTTGATTATATTATTATAGATACACCTCCAAGTCTTGGACTTTTGACAATTAATGCTTTAGCCGCTTCAAATTGGGTACTTACACCTGTTCAGGCAGAGTACTATGCTCTTGAAGGAATGAGTTTGTTAATGAATACGATTAAATTAGTTCAAAGAAGAATAAATCCAAATCTTAAATTATTTGGTATTACTATGACAATGGTATTGCCAAAGAGCACATTATCTCGTATGGTATGTGATGAAATAGCAAAATATTTTCCTGATCAAGTCTTTAATACTGTAATTCAAAGATTAGTTAAAATTGCAGAGGCACCTTCTGAAGGTAGTCCTACAGTATTGTTGCATAGGCCCGGAAATGATTCTAAAGGTCGAGGTAGTCATCAATACTGGACATTAGGAAAAGAAGTTCATCATAGAGTTGAAGAATTAAATCAAAAACATGGAATTACTAGAACAAGTCAATTTTTGTTAAATAGAGAATGAATGGAAAATTGAAACAACTCGAAAAATCGTCATTTAAATGAGATTATAGGGCATCAAATTAAGTATTGTTAATTGTCGAAAACAATTGATTAATCATGACTGCGGAAGGAATGACCTCGGTAAGTGTAAGCCTTGAAACAAGAAGACAGTTGAATCAAATGCGTTCAATGATGGAATTTAAGAATATAGATTTACTTTTAGAACATTTATTAATGGAACAAAGATTGAATCGTTTGAATACAGAATCTAAACAATTGAAAGAACATTTAGATAGACTTAATGGTGTTGATATTGATGGTTTAATTGAAAAATTAGAACTATCACCCTTTTGAGATGTGAAAATATGGCTAAGAATCATCCTAAATCATATGTTGTTACTGCACCACAAATAGTTAGAGGATTATTTGATAAAAATAGTTCAGAAGCATCATTATTGGAAATCGCAGCATGTGGAAAAATAAGACTTATCGCTAAATCAATAGAATGGAATAAAATACTTTGGTTATTAGTAAATTCTTTTAAAAATTCTGAAGGAAAACCCCTTATTTTAGGGGCGAAATTAGGTGAAATTCAAAGAGCATTACCGGTCGAATTTAGATAAGATAGTTCACGAATTCTTTTCAAGCCATTCAGCTCCATACCATTTCCATTGATCCATTGTCCATCCTTCGGGTAAACCAGAGTCTGGAATTGGTGGAACTTCTGTTGGTTGTTCTTCTGTTTGACTTTCTGTTTCTTCAACTACTTCATTTTCAATATTATCATCTTTTTGTTCCATAGGATCTATTTTAGATGGTGTTTCTTCGTCAAAAGCAGCATCTATAGCTTCAGCATTTACATTTAATTCCTCTGCAGGATCATCTTCCCATGCTGAATCTTCAGAAAATGTCGAATCATATTCGTAACCCTCTCCGGATTGAGTAGCCATCACTTCTTCATTACCACTAGAATCTTGTTCTAATTTCATTTTTCTTTTACCTATTCCCATTGTTTTAACTAATTGTCCTACAAGAAGAATTGCACCAATAAGTGCTATAAATGCTATACCTCCAACTATTGCGGCTTGTTTTATAGATGCTTGTAATTTCTCCTGGGCGAGCTCTTCTTCAGATTTAATATTGTCTTCAGGTACAATACAATCTTCAGATAAGTTGTCTTGTGATTGTAATGCACATTTTCCTTCCAACGTTGAAAATCGTTCATCATTATCATCATAATCAGAATTTTCTCCAACCCCATCATTATCAGCATCTAACCATTCTGTTTCATCATTATCAAATTGATCAGTACTATCTGCGAATCCATCGAAATCAGTATCTTTACATCCAAAATAACTAGGAGTAAGCCATAATCCTGTCTCTTCATTATATTCTAGAGTTTTATTGCTTGTACCAAAATCAACTGGACAATCATCTCCCCCATTTCCATCAGGATTGTCTCCAAATCCATCACCATCAATATCTCTCCATTGTGTGCTATCATTTGGAAATAAGTCTGCATTTGTATTATCTTCACCATCTATTGGATTACTATATCCATCACCATCACCATCTACACAACCGTAACGATCTACACTCGATGTCCCATAATTATCTGGACAATCATCTGGTTGTTGACCCTCGGGATTATCTCCATATCCATCTTCATCATAATCAGCCCATTGACTTTCTTCATCAGGAAAAACATCAGCATTATCACCAACATCATCTCCATCAGAATCTTCCCATTCAGTAGAATCGTTCGGGAAATCATCACCATTATCGCCAACTCCATCCCCATCACTATCTACACATTCAAAAGGATCATCTGGGAAATAATCCGGATTATTTCCCTCTAGATTGTCTCCACATTGATCGTTATCAGCATCGATGGTTTGTGTAGGATCATATGGAAAAGCATCTTCTGTATCTATTACTCCATCATTATCATGATCAAAATCTAGAAGATGTATATTTTTATCACTAATTACAAGTAATCCACCATAGATTGTATCTAAAATCGCATTTACTCCTAAAGGATAAGATAATTGGTTATTATCAAGAACCATAGTATCAGCGTCTAAAAAGAATAATTTATCTCCAGTCCCTAAGATTAGAGTTCCATCCATTGATAATAATGTTCCATTAATTAGCTCAAACCCAAGATTGGTAGGATTATCTCCTTGACCAGAAACACTCGTAGGTGACCAAGAATTAGTATCGTAAGACATAATTTTTCGACCATCGGTTTCAGCAACATAAAGATGGCTTTCATCACTATTTGTCATAAGTATATCTAAAGTACCAGAAAACGGTGTAAGGGGTGATGCTTCATCTTCTATTACTTGGTCCAGATGATTGATAGTATGAATATAGACTCCATCATCACCTCCTGTGATTATTGTACCATCAAGAAGAACGTGTACTGAACCAATTTCAAGGTTATGTTCATTAGTTTGTTTTTGTCTGGGTAATTGGGTGTGTATGTCCCATAATAACGCTCTTTTATTGGCTTCTAATGCAATCCAAATATAGGGTATGTCAGTAATTCCATCTGAATCTGTGTCTGCTCCATTAGTTGGGTCCCAAGCTACATCTACAACACTACCTGATGTAGAAATAAATTTTCCTTTTTCACGATCTGGTCCAACATCAACAATTTGTACACCGGTTTCATTTCCAAATGCAACCAAATTAAATTCTGGATAATATTCCGCAGAGGTAATATTTCCATTTGAATCAACTTCTAATTCCCAAGCAAGAGCAATACCCGTAGAAGAAAGACTATACAAATTAATAAACCCATTTTCACCAATGTATAAGTAATTGTCATTAGGAGTTTTCCACATTTTTATTGGTTTTGCGTCAAGTGTGAAAAGAATTTCGCCCGCATTAACACAAGGTAATTCTGGACAATTATTTGCATCTGAACCAGAAAAATCGTTAGCATTTAGTGCAGTAACTAGCGGTAAACAAGTTGTTGTGAATAATAGAAAGAATATGCAGTATCCTACTCTACGCATGTAATGGCCTACGAGTTCTCATCTATGAATCAGACGGAAATAAGTTTATTTTCCAAAATCAATCAATTAATTATTATTCTTCTTCTGATTTTTGACCTTTTAACTCATCTTTTTCATCAACGTCAATTGGGATAAGTGATGCAATATCTACAACTGTCGCCTCTTGTTTTTCAATATCAGGTATTAATACATTATTTGCAGGCTTCATAACAGTACTTGCTGGTTTTAATACCGGAGTATCTGAAGGTTGCAGAGTTGTAGTTTTTGGTTTTAATACTGATGATTCAACAGGTTTTAACACAGCTGCTGAAGGTTTCAAAGTAGGAGTATCTAATTTTTTAAGCACTCCCACATTTGCCCTTTTAATTACATCTTCAATAATTTGCTCTCTTTCTTCAATTTCTGAGGATAGCATATCAATAATTTGATCCGCATCTTCTAATGTTTCTTCGAGAACTTTTGAAATTTCTTCTTCAGCATCTTCACTAAGTGTCCCATCTTCAATATCTTCAGTTACAGAATCTGGTATTTTAAATTCAGTTACTGTACTTTCATCATCAATTTCCTTTTCAGATTCAAGTTGAGGTTTAATGGTAGTATGAACAGGTGTTGGAAGAATTGGAGTTACTATTGATTCTTCCATATCTGTAATTGGTGACCTAATCGGTTTTAGTGTTGGTTTTTGACTGCTAACTGGAACTCCTCCAGCAATTGGCATGGATTTAGGCATTTGTCCAGCCAGACCTTGACCAAGTCTTCCACCTAACAAACCACTTTGTTGTTGTAGTGGGTCAACCTTGTCACCAGCAATTGCCCCAAGCCATGCCTGGCGTTTTGATAATAATGCTTCGTCAGTCTGCAAGTTGTCCATAACATCTTGTGCTTCTTCGAGTTTAGCTTCATCACCACTGATTTCAGCTTCGAAATCACTTCTAATTTGCTCTCGCATTTTATCTTCAGCCATTTCTCTAAATTTATCCATTTGTTCATTGAGGATTTTAAGTCGGTCACGTATTTCAGCGCGTTTAATACCAAGTTGTCCCTCAATTTCTTTACGAATTTCACCTTCTCTTCTTCTAACTTCAATAAGGGCTTTATTACGCATAATTTCTTCAAGTTTAAGCAATTGTTTTTCAAGATGTGTTGCCACTTCTTCCATTTTTCTTCCACGGAATTCTTCTAACCTTGCTTCCATTTCTACTTCAAGTTCAAGACCGGTTTCTTCACGTAGTAGATCAAGATCAGTTTCTCTAGTTATTCTTTCATTACGCATTTGAGCATCTATTTCAGCTAGTATAGATCTCTTGGTTGCATCTTCTCTAGCATTATATTCAAGTTCCATTTTCTTAACCCAGTCTTTACGTTTCCCTTCATAATTTTCGGTTAAAGAATCTCTCAAATGAGTTTCTTGTTCATATCTGAATTTTGATAATTCATTTTGCATTTCTGCCTCTTTAGATAATTTATATGAAGTGAATTCATCATCTAATCTTCTTTCCATTTCAGTTTTAACGTGAGTTCTTAATTGTGAATCTATTTCATCAACACTTTGTTGAAACAATAAATCATAGCGTTCTTGTAATCGTGATTTTCGTTCTGCTATTTTTTCAGAATAACTTTCACTAAGCTCCCTTTCAATTAAGGTTCGCAATTCATCTTTTCTTCTAGCGAGTGCCATTTCAACATCTTCACGCATCTCTTGTTCAAGTAGCGTAGTTTGTTCTCTCATATCTCCCTCAATTTCGGATTGAATTTGCATTGCTATTTCTTCTTCTAATTGGCGTCCTCTTCTAGCATATTCTGCGCGTAGTTGTGATTCTCTTTCATCCATTTGTTGTTTTGCTTGTTGTTCAAGTCGGATTTTTATCGAAGCACGAAGTTGAGACTCTCGTTCTGCAAGTCTATCTTGATGCAACCCTTCAAGTCTAAC
>CAZMJH010000032.1:0-8734 GCA_964566595.1 uncultured Candidatus Poseidoniales archaeon | reverse complement strand
AGCAAGTTTTGAACCCATGTTTAATCTGGCTTGATGTACTGAAATTCCATCAATAATTGAATCGGGTCTTGCAAAGTAAACATATTCAAAAATACAGGGAGATAATTTTGAATCATCAGTACATTGTCTTTGGAACATATTTCCACCATTATCAATAAAAATTGCTTCACCTGGAGCGACATCAGATATTGCTTCAAAACCTAGAGTGTTTAATGCAACACTTTCTGACGAAATACCCCATGATCGGCCATCTTCTTTCAGAATAGAGCCATAAACTAGTGGTCTAATTCCACGAGGGTCTCTAAAAGCAAACATACCATATCCAGCAATTAATCCTACTACTGCATAACCACCAGAACAACGTTTGTGAACTCCCCTTATTGCGTGGAAATAATCTTCAACATTTAGGTATAATTCACCTTTAATTTTCAATTTTCTTCTTTTTGCTAATTCATCAGCAAAAATATTTAATAAAATTTCAGAATCTGAATTAGTGTTTATATGTCTCAAATCTTCTCTATACAATTCCTTTGCTAACTTTTCTGCATTTGTTAAATTTCCATTATGAGCAAGTGAAATTCCATATGGGTGATTTACGTATAGGGGTTGTGCTTCAGCTGCAGAAGAAGTTCCTGCAGTAGGGTATCTTACGTGAGCAATTCCTACTTGTCCTTTCAAACTATGTATATGTTCTTTTTCAAAAACATCTTTTACTAATCCATTGTCTTTTCTTAAGTGTAATTTTTCATTTTCGCAAACAACAATTCCAGCAGCATCTTGCCCTCTGTGTTGCAAAACAAGCAAACCATCATACAACAAATTGCTAATAGGTCCTTTGTTGGCGAGGATGCCTAGGATGCCACACATTTGGATGCCTCGTCGCTCTACTGAATGAAGGGGCATTTATTCTTTATCAGAACTCTTAGACATTTTCATTCTAATTTTTGGGGCGGTGTGAATTTTTATTCCAACTATATTTTCGCATTCTTGCGGTATCGCCATATCCACATGATGCACATACACTTTTTGACTTGTGATAGGAATGTTTTCCACAACGACGGCAACGTAAGTGAGTAGATTTTTGGCGTTTACCCATTGAAGGAGTACCCTTTCTCATATGACCTCCTTGGGATTGTTGCGACTTACCTCCTGTATATGAGTATTTACAATTTTAGTATAAAGAAACTCAAACGTTTTTACCCATCCAAGGTCCTATTCTCTCATATCCAAGAGTTTTATACCATTCTCTAACACCTATGCCTGCTGTAACTAGGATTTTTTCTGTATTCCAATATTCCAAAGCAACTTTTTCAGCGGTTTGCATTAAATGGCTACCAAGACCTTTGTGTTGGGATGAACCTTCATCACTTTGTTCACCAATTCCCACTGCTGTTCCAAAAATTTTCACTTCTCTAATTATTGCAGTATTTTCTTGAATTTCTTCTCGCCATTTATCTTCACTAGGGCGTCTCATTCTTAAAAATCCAGCAATTACTCCACCAGCTGGATCTGAAGGGGACCACACATGAATACCTTCAGTAAGGGGCACCCCTCCCTTAAATCCATGTTTTGCTTCTTCATTTGGATGAATTAGTGGGGCCTCTAAACTTATGAATAATTCCTCACCATCTGCTGCTGAATATTGCCTAGTTATTGTACGAAACTCATCCTTTTTAGGTTTGTTTTTAACACGCCCTACTTCTCTATCTCTAATACAACCACTTCTTCTACCTTGTTTTTCGATTAAACGAGTTGCGAGTTGTCTTAAATTTCCTGCACGTACACCTGCAATAATTTCATGAGATGGAATATCTCTTTGAATCCTTTGAATACGTAACCATGGCGGTGCTTTACACATTATGTTTGCAACTAAATTCATAGCAGTAGTATCATCCATTGCTTTAAATTCACCTTTTTGCCATTGTTGAACTAATTGAGCACCTTTAACAACTAAACAAGGATATATTTTCAACATATCAGGCCTCCATTTTTCATGAAGCATTAATTCTAATAGCATATTTTCATCTTGTTGAGGAGTTGTATCGGGTAATCCCGGCATCATGTGTAGATTTAATTTCAATCCAGCATCTCGACATCTTTTGCTAGCACGTTGTCCGGAGGATACTGAATGTCCTCTGTGTACTTTTTTTAGCACCTCATCATTAAGTGATTGTATGCCTAATTCAACTCTTGTAGTTCCATTATTTAACATCCAATCAATTGCTTTGGTTGAACACTGATCAGGTCTTGTTTCGATAGTTAGCCCAATTATACGATTAGATGCAGACTCATTATATTCAAGTGATAAGGATAATGATTTACTTATACTCCCATTTGCAGCATCAAAAGCCCCTTTGATAAAAGCCTCCCTATATTCTACATCTCTTCCTGTAAATGTTCCACCCATGATTATCAAATCAATTTTTGATGAATCATGACCAATTGCTGAATATTGCCCAATTCTGTCTAATACTTGTGCAGATGCTTCAAAACCATGTCTAGCCGCTCTTCTTGCAGCAGGTTCATGCCCAGTGTATGATTGTGCTGTACCAAATTCAGGACCTCCAGGGCAATAAGTGCATGTGCCATGAGGACATCCATATGGTGATGTCATAATTGCTACAGGAGCGACTCCTGAAAGTGTTCTTGTGGGTTTTCTTCGAAGAAATTTTCCAATTTTTAATTTTAAATCGTCGTCTATAATAGAAAATAATTGAGCATCCCCTGGTGGCATTTTTAATTTGTATTTTTTTGCAATTTTTCTTCTTATGATGTCCAATTCTTTTGCTGTAGATGGAGGATCATCAATTATTGCGCCTCGCAAATCATCCAACCATTCATTTAAATCACCAGGTTGTAACCTTATTCCAGACATTTTCATTCCTCTTCAGTATAATCTTCTTTTGAAATTAACAATCCAATTAATATTACAAACCCAAGTGATAATAAAATAGTTAGTGATTCAAGTAAATTGTTTAAGAAAATTGCCAATGGAGTATAAAGTCCGGATGGCTGAATAGATTCAATAGATAATAGATATTCAAAAATAATTATAATTGCCATCAAGATTAAACTTAATGATATTGGAATTTTTATACTTGAGGCTCTAGTCAAAGAAAACCACCACGAACATAATGTTGCAAAACCTAAAGAAATTATGATTGAGGTAGAAATTGAATTAAATATTGTAACAAAAAACACATTAAAATTTACTCCTAAAATCAACCATATACTAAATATAATCAAAAATGGCATTAATATGAATCCAAAAAAGTTGTAATAAGAAATTTTATTCATTTTTTTCACCCTCATATTTCTTTAACCATTTTAAATCTGTATTTAGTTTATTCAACAACATTTCCCGTTCTTCTGGATTTAATTTATCATCCATTTCCAAATCATCTTCTACTGAATGTAATTTTTGGATAATGTAGAACCAAATCAATATTCCAATAATAATTCCAATTATAGTTCCAAGAATTGTGGCTCCGGTTTCAATAAGGTTAATTCGAGAAGCATTTGGAATTCCAAAATACTCCTCATTTAATAAAAGTAAAGAAAATCCCAATAAGAAATATAGTATTTTTGCTTCATTCCTCTTCTCAACATATGCATGAGAAAACAGCATTATTGCAGCAATAATCTCAACCCCTGTGATCCATAATATCCAATATTTATTTGTTGAATTATTGAATTGAGGATTACCAATAAAAATTAAGATTAACCAAGATAAACTAATGACAATAAATATTGTACGTATCATATTATTGGAATTCTTTATTAATTGATTATTGGAAACAATAATTGCTATAATTAACAAGATGGATGGACCAACTAAGAAGAAGATTAATTGGCCAAATGCACTTGAAGGAGATGTTGGTAAAGTAAACGGAGATAGTGCAACGAATACAGCACCAATTATCGATAAAATTATTCCAAGAGTTTGTATTTTAGGAGGGTTTCTCGTTATGATTAATAAAATACCTAGAATGAAAATCGATATTGGAAACCAGAATAAATCGAGCGCACCTGGCTGGGATGCAAGGGCGAACATGTACAGAGGTTCAAGTCAAACATATTCAAATTGACGCTTGCGCCTTCAGTATCACGATTTTCTTTGGATTCGTTCACGACATGCATATATATGTCTCGTTAGTGGGCGAAATGCTTGAGGTGAAATGATGGTTAAGATGCCACGTCAAATTAAACGGTATAGTCCTTCGTTAGGGAAACATACATTGCACACAGTTGAAAGAGTCAAAAAACGTCGTGCTAGTGAACTCAAATGGGGGCAAAGGCGTTTTCGTAGAGTTACAGCAGGTTATCGAGGATTTCCACGTCCAAAACCGGAAGGAAGGGAAAAACCAACAAAGAGAGTGAATATCATGTATCGTTGTACTGAATCAGGTAAAGCCCACAATGCTCCTTGCCAAAGAGCTAAGAAATTTGAATTAACAGAGAATTGAGGTGAATGCAATTTCTAGTAATTTTATTAAAGTAAAATGCCAAAATTGTGGCAATGAATCAACAATATTTAATCGCGCATCTACAACAATTAATTGTGGAGTATGTGAATCTATTTTAGCAGAACCCGCTGGCGGTAAAGCACGTTTAGTGGGTTGCAGTATTGTAGAGGTTCTCGAGTCAGCGTGAATAGGATGACTGATGAGAATAATAAAGCAGCAATAGGTCCTGAAGAGGGCGAATTAGTAGTTTGTACAGTTACTGAAGTTAAGCAGAATGGTGCTTATGTTTCAATTAATGGATATGATGGTATAAATGGTTTTATTTTCATTGGAGAAATTGCATCAGGATGGGTAAAAAACATACGTGGATATGTTCGTGACGGTCAAAGAGTTGTATGCAAAGTATTGCGGAGAGGAAAAAAGGATCTTGACACATATGAATTGTCGTTGAAAAGTGTTTCTGAAGAACGTAGAAGGGACACATTACAAGCATGGAAAAATGGGCAACGTGCAACTCAACTTCTCAAAGTGATAGGCGAAAAAGTAAGTTGGAGTGATGAAGAAATCCAAGAATCAGAATTAGAATTATCATTAGCTTTTGGAACATTATATTCTGCATTTGAAAATGCTGCACAATCGCCTACTTCATTAGAAGAAGCCGGATTTTCTGGAGATTGGATTTCTGAATTTGTTGAAACTGCGGTTGCCAATATCATACCTCCTTTTGTTGAAATAAGAGGCATTTTTAGTATTGAAATAGGAGGTCCAAAAGGAGTTGAAGCAATTAAGGAAGCACTTATTGAGGCCGAATCTCACGCGGATTTAGAAAATGAAATTAGTGTGAATTGTTATTATGACGGTGCACCAAAATATCGTATTGAAATTAAGGCACCAGATTATAAATTGGCAGAATCGGTGTGGAGTATCGCTACTAAATCTTTGGTTTCTAGCGTAGAATCAAATCAAGGAAGTGCAACTTTAGAACGTCAATGAGGAATTTATATGGCACGTCAATTAATTCAAAAATGCAGGGTTTGTGGAATTTATACATATGATCGAAAATGCCCTAAATGCGGAGGAGAATCTCATGCTGCTGCTCCATTAAAGTGGACACCAGAAGACCCTCAAGCACATCGCCGAAGAAAAATGCAAGATGTAAGTTCAGAAACATGGGATGAAACTTTACCCTCTATTTTTGAAGAAGAATAATTTCTATGCAACTAACCTTCAAATTACTAGTTTGATGCAATTGCTTAAGTCCTTCCAAAATTAGTAGGGTTTTATGAATACACATATTGTGTGGAATAATGGTAAAAATAAATTACCAAAACATCAATTTGTGTTGTTTGCATTACCGGGGGTTGGCAATGTGGGAAAATTATTGATTGACTCATTGAATAAGGAGGGGAATTCCGAAGAGATTTTAAAATTACAACATCCAGATTTACCACCACACGCTACAATGAAAAATGGAATATTAACTCCACCACATTTACATCTTAACAAATTAAAACTTTCAAATGGACAGGTAATTCTAACATTGTGTGGCGACGTTCAACCTTTAGTTCCACGTGGTCAATATGAAATGGCAGAAGATATTTTGAATTTATTAAGGGAAAATAACACACCTAGATTAATATTACTTGCTGGTTTGTCAAGTGATGCAGGATGTGAAGAAATACATGTTATTGTAGCAGATGAAGACACTAAAAAATCACTTATGAGTGATGGAATTAGTGTATCTGTAACTCAACCCGAGGGAGGCGTCATCGGACTCTGTGGACTTCTTGGATCATTAGCACCATCTAGAGGAATTTCATCAGTAACTGTAATTGCTGAAACGTTTGGAACAAGTGTGGATACGGTTGCATCTGAAAGATTGAGAGTTGCTTTAATGAACTACTTTGGTTTTGAGTTTCCAATTACGCTTGATAGAACCGAAAAATTAGCTACTGAATTAATGGCAAACTATTCAGAAGGACCTGGATCTTTAATTTCAAAGGAACTTATGATGCCAGATGATAGTTTCTATCAATAAATTATCCGCCTGAACCAACATCAATAATTTCTAATTCAATATCTGAATTAATTATGGCAGTTTGTGGTAAAATTGTATCCCCATTGCACACTAGAACCATTGAGGTAAGAATTCCAGCCTTGATTAAAACATCTTTAATGGTTAGTTTTTCGTCAGTATCAACATATTGATTGATTCCTTGATATAGTACACTAATTCGCATCGGCTCAAATACTCCCAGCATGCTTATCTTCATTGTTTTTTTCGAGTAATTAGTGCAGAGGTCGCATAGCCCGGTATTGCGGTGGATTCGAAATCCACTGTCCTTTGGACTCGGGAGTTCAAATCTCTCCCTCTGCGTCTTAAAAAAACTTGAATTTGCAGATATATTGAATGTGTTCCTAAAGGGACACACCTATAGAGGTCGAGGAAGGTGGATAAGTTGTTGAAGGGACCTTTGACATCATAAGGGATTGTTATAAATGAATAAAAACAATGATAGAAAAAATCATAACAAACGTACATTATTGACCATTTTTGTGTTTTTACAAATGCTTTTGACTCCTGCAGCTGCAGGTGTTTCTACGTGGATAGGGCCACCTACGATGGGTGCTACACCTGGTAATGATGATACAGTTGACGGATGGGAGGTTGCATCTAATGCAACGATACTTGATGGATGGTTTGATGTAAATGAGGATGGAGGATTATCAGATGGTAATGGTATTGAAAATCAACCCGCTCAAAATTTCACATCTTCTGGTGCACATGATGGCACCACAGGATCCCATTTTGAAGATTTATTGAGTCTTGCTCCAAATGGAAGTTTTGGAAATGTTGATACTCTTGATGCAATAACTTATAATTTTGAGTTTGGATATTCTCAATCATCTCCTGCAATTTGGAATGTTGGTGAATTAACAAATGTAACTGGAACTGTAAATGGTACTTCAAGAATCCTAGCACATGGAGAAATACCTGCTGCTCCTCATACAGGCTTAGTGGCTGCAGGAACGCAAATAGGGTCACCATTACTTGGGGGAACTGATGCGTGGTTACAAGCACCCTCATTTAATATTCCAAACCCTATAAATCAGTTCAATGTTGAACTTATGCATTGGGAACATTTTGCAGAAGGGGATGGTGCATGGTTTGAATATAGTCTTGATAGTGGTCCATGGACATGGATCGAACCTAATGGTGGCTATTTGAATGAGAGTAATTCATCAGCACCAGTTCCAAATGGAGCCACTGTTAATCCTAATACTAGTGCATTTGGACTTTTTGGGAATACAACATCAAGTGGATGGTACCAATCGGAATTTAGTTTAGACAATATTTTTTTAAATTTTTCTTTTATTTTATTTTGATTTAATTCATTAGAAAATCTTATATTAAAAATTATGTTTACCGTGCTAGGTATCATATTAGAAGATACTTTGTCAGAATAAATAGATGATATTTGAAAGGAAGATTTAGGGAAATATTTGTTACCGTTGTCCCATGTATAATTATTCATTTCATTGATAAGGTCTCCAGCATAATGAATTGGATTTTTTGCTAATTCTGGATAAGCAATATGTCCTTGAACACCAATAATTTTTAAGTGCCCAGTAATTGAGCCTCTTCTGCCGTTTTTTATAGTATCCCCAAAAACCTTATTACTAGTTGGTTCTCCGACAACACAGAAATCTATCTCAATATTTTCTTTTTTAAATTTTTCAATTACTTTTTTTGTCCCATTTTCTGCTGGGCCTTCTTCATCACTTGTTAATAAAAATCCTATAGAGCCATTATGATCAGGATTATTTTTTATAAATCTTTCTGTTGCGGAAATCATAGCTGCTATGCTTGACTTCATATCTGAAGCCCCTCTACCATATAAAATATTTTCATTTATTTCAGGAATAAAAGGATTTGTTTTCCATTCATCAATATTTCCTGGAGGAACAACGTCAGTATGCCCGGCAAAAACAACTAGCGGTTTATTTGTCCCTCTTCTTAACCATGCATTTTTTACATCTTTATAGTTTAAATTATCACATGAGAATTTATAACTTGATAATTCATTTTTTATATATTCTTGGCATCCATTATCATCTGGAGTAATAGATTTTTTTTCTATTAATTTTTTTGCAATTTCTGCCACATAAAAATTTTCATTCATTAATCAAGATCCCTTAATATATTATTGATCCCAACTTTTGAAAGAGTTTTTTCATCAACTTTTTTTACAATTATTGCCGCGTAC
>CAZMJH010000031.1:0-8933 GCA_964566595.1 uncultured Candidatus Poseidoniales archaeon | reverse complement strand
ATCTTCTATACAAACATGGCATTCACTCGCCCTTCCTATATAATAAGAAAAACCAGCTTCAATCTGTTCTGAAGAAAGTTCAGGAACTTCAAATTCCTGGACTAGCTCATTATTTTTTAAGACACTCAATTTGATTTTCATCTTTATCTTGAGTTGTGGGATTAACCCTACGTCCAAGGTTTTCTAATCGATAAATTCGTTGACGTGCGCGCAATTGTTCTTTTTTCAAATCGATAGCGAGCAACTCTAACTCATCTATCGCCCTTTCATGTAACCATTCTCGAAAATCCCACTTTGGATTTACTGCTAACATTAAATCCCACATTCTCATTACTGAATCAGGTAAAGAAATAGAATCTACTCCTCCAGAATTATTATCTTCTGGCGTGGGATTATCCTTCATTAAGCATGACATAACAAAGGGGGTTGATGAACTGTTCTCTAAAAAACAGTAATTATTGCTAAAGTAAAACGATTCAATTAGTTCAAGTATAGGTGTCTTTAGGAAGTGTCATGGCTGATTATTCAGTGATGCTACTCCCTGGAGATGGTACAGGTGCTGAAGTCATTCATGAAGCAAAAAAAATCCTTGATCTTATTGGAAATAAAACCTCAATTGGATTTAATTATGACACTATTTCTTGTGGTGGGAAATATTATTTGGATACAGGAAAAGAGTGGGCTGAAGGCTCATTTGATAGATGTAAACAAGCAGATGCAATGCTCTTAGGAGCAATTGGATGGCCAGGAGCAGTTAGAGAAAATGGTGATCTTGCCGGAGGAGAAATTGTACTTGGATTGAGATCTGGTTTAGATTTGTATGCCAATATAAGACCAATAAAATTATTCAATGGTATCAAACATAAAATACACGGGAAATTTAAATCTGTATGGGATTCAAATAATGTTGATTTATGCATTCTTAGGGAAAATACAGAAGGTTTGTATTATGGTGCTTTGCAACGTTCCCGCGCAAGAACTTCGGGTGAAAAATTATTCGAGTCCCCTTCAATTAATTTTCCTGGAATATCTGGAAACGTTGCTTGGGATCCAAGACCAATTAGTGAAAAAGGCTCGAAACGTATCATTACTAAAGCATTTGAAATCTCTTCTAAAAGAAACGGTGCTCCAAATGATGGAGTTAGTAAAGTTACATGTGTAGACAAAAGTAATGTTGCAAGAGGTTGCCAATTATTTAGGAAAACATTTGATAATATTGCAAATAATTATTCAGATATTGCAACAAATTATGCTTATATTGATGCTTTTACTATGTGGTTAATTAGAAATCCTGAAGAATTTGATGTTGTAGTGACATCAAATATGTTTGGTGATATTGCAACAGACCTAGGAAGTGTACTGCAAGGTGGAATGGGTATGGCAGCAAGTGGAAATGTAGGTGATGATTATGGATTATTTGAACCAGTACATGGTTCAAGTCCTAAATATGCTGGTAAAAATATTGTAAATCCAATTGCAACTATCAATTCATTACAAATGATGTTAGAGTGGTTAAGTGAAAAACATAATGATGAGATTTTATCTGAAATTGGAACAATTATCAATCAAGCAATTGGTGAACAAATCATGGATGGTAAAGTAACCACCTATGATTTAGGAGGCAGTTCAACAACTTCTGATGTTGGGGATGATTTGGTAAGAAGAATTTCTCGCTTACTCGATTAAATTTTTTAATCGATCATTAATTGTATTAAGTGCCACTTGTAATGATTTTTTATTATCCCATTTAATTCTCTTAATATTTTTAAAAGATAATAATTTTTCTTGTAAATTTTTACTACATCTTGTCACATCATCTACTATTGCAATTGTAGACTTCATTGCTGAACGGGATAATGGATTTAAATCCACAACAATTACCTTTAATCCCATATTAACCAACGCTTCACATCGATCTCCATCTTCTAATGGAACTAGTATTGTGTCCGCGGCTAAAATCCCATTTACTTCACAAGTTGCACGTGGACCATCTAATCCAGGTATCACTCCATCAGCAAAACTACCTAAAATCAATACTCTATTTACTGCAAGTTCCCATTCTTCGGGTGATTTATTCCAACCTCCTGGAGGGGTTCTTGATACAATTTTTTTAGAATACTCAAGATGTGTAACTAAACCTGAAATACGTTCAGGTGTTCTATAAAATATATTTACTTCTATTGGGCAAGATAATATTGCAGCACAACCAATTAATTCTTCACCTGCTAAAATACTAGTATTTCCATTTACACTTATGATTGGCCTTACTGCTGATTTAAGTAAAATCGCAGCCTGAGATGTTGCCTCATCTGCTATAGGAATTGTTTGCTCACCCAACAAATAATCAAACGCTTCTCCTCGACCATGTGCAATCATTGCTGTGCCGGCAAGTAGTCCTTTAGAAGCCGCTTCTTCTAATTTGTAACGCCTAACTAATGATGCTTTTCGGGGATGTGAATCTGGAACAATACGCGACATATCTTAAGCCTCCTCAAATAATAATGATAAATCTAGAGGTTTTGTACCTCTATGAATACTACTAGTTGAGATTACATCCACGAGTGAATTATCCCAATTTTTCAAGTTATCTAGAGTAATGCCTCCACTTGCTTCAAAATAAATTTTTGATTTAAAATTTAAATTTCTAATTGTTTTAATTATATTATCACATTCACTAACTGAAAGATTGTCCAACATAATAGTTAGGGATTTGTTTGTACCGATACCTTCCCATGTCTCTGCAGCAATCATTGCTTCATCCTTATTTCTAATTTCAATAATAATAAATGCTCCTGAATGTTCAAGATTTAAATTAATTAATGCGGATTTTATTCTCTCTTCTGATATTAAACTAGGATATTGTGCCGCCAAATCGTTTTCTTTTAACATAAGAGCGTCATTTCGATCTAATCTATGTGTTAATGCTCCCCCCATATGAACTGCCCATTTGTCAAGTAATCCCCAAGTAGTTTTTCTAGTTGAAGCAATTGATATGTTACTCCTACTACACCAATGATTTGCAGTAGTTGCAATTCCAGATAATCTTCCAAGAATATTAAGAATTGGTCGTTCCATTTTCAATAATTGATTTTTGTCTCCTGATATTTTAACCAAAATATTTCCAGTAGAAACGGATTGTCCATCTAAATAATTCCATTCAAATTTTAAACTTGGTGCCCAGTAATTACAAACTCTATCAACAATAGTTTTACCAGCAAAAATCCCACTTTGTTTCGAAATAATAGTTGATGAAGTAATATCAAATTTTTCTTCAAGTGGAGAAAGTATACTGTCATCATTCAATAATGCCGTGGCCCACAAATCAATACTTTCAATAAATCGTTGAGAGAAAATTCCATCCTTGTCAAAAAATGCCGAACTACGATCATGTGGAAATGGTGTCGGTTTCACGATATCTGTAGGGGGTAACTCGTTTCAATTCATCCCTTCTAGTGATGTTTAATTTGCAATGATTTTCTCAAATGGAAAACTATTCCAATTTTTCATTTGTAAATCAAGGGTTGTTATATCTTCCTCCACATAATTATCTGGAGACCAAGAAACATCAGCCGCAAATAATTTTAATTCGTTTTCTCCAGAATCCATAATTCTAAAAATAGTAAATCTTCCACGAAAATCTTCGTTATAATCCTTGTAATATGGTGCACCTGAATTAAAAATAGATATTTCACACCAATCATAAGCTTTGGTAGAATGAGAGTGCCCATGAATGTAAGCTATGATATAAGGAGTATAATTTTCCACAACTGTGCATAATTCCTCTATTTGAGAATCATCCCATTCCCTCCATTCCCACGGGCCATAATGAGAAATTATAATGGCTTTTTTATCCGTTCCAACAACGTGTTCGTCAAGGTCATTTTTCATAAAAGTCAACGCATTACGAGGATTTCTAAATTTACCTACTTCAAAATCTGGAACTGTATCAGAAGGTGCTAAATTAAGTTGAATAAAATGAAGATTATCCCATTCCCAAGAATAATGCCCATCCATTCCTGGCGCAACATTTGTTAAATTTGAACGATATTCATTTCTTATTGCTACGGAATCTACAACAGGATGATCTCCGGGGATTAGATAAAACATATCATTCCATTCATAAAAGTCATGATTCCCATAACCTTCATACATTGGATATTTTACTTGTTTATTCCCGCACAAACCATATCTTTCAATAAATTCTCCATATTCATTATTGGAAAATACTCTTCCATCTCGGCCATTTTGAGTGATATCTCCAGCCATAATTATTCCACGAACATCGTCTATCTCCCCTAAATCATTAAATCCAGCATCTTCCCAAGACAATAATTCTTCAAAATGATTTAAAGCAACCACTTGAAAATCGTTTTGTTCCATTGTAGGATCCCATAATTGACTGTCACCAAATCCAATAAATGTAACGTCTGTTGAATTATCTGAATTACTACTTTTTGAATCTACAATTGGATATTTTTGACAACCATCTGTTCCATAATCTACATTATTAATGTCAAGATATACAAAGGAAGTGAAAATTATAAAAACCAAAGCTACAGATTGGAGTTTTTTTTTTGTGAATAAAAATGATTTGAATTTTTCTAAACGCACAACTATACCCCGAAAAGATTCAAGTCTCATTAAATTCAATTGTTGATAATGTAGAATTAGCAGCTAATAAACAAGTCATTATATCATCAACTGTAGAACGTAAACTACTTGGGGAAGTTGATACAACAGTTACCCTTAATTCTGCATTTTCGTCGTCTAATAAAACACTTTCAATTACAAAGGAGTCCGGATCATCTACTTTTAGAGTATTTACTAATATTTCTACTTCACTTTGTTCTCCGGTCCATGAAAGTGTTGCTTTAAATTCCTCAGACACAAGTGTCGATGAAACAAAACTAACTTTGAGTGTTGTGTATAATTCTTACAAATAGATTCAATTATGTATTAATCTTATTACAACCAAACTATTAGGGTGATTTAACTTTGAATAAAATAAGGAGAGAGAATTATATCGAACATTGAAATTTTTTTACCTGGCTCTGGTGGTGCCAATGTTGAGACTCTTCAAACAAAAAATAATGGACGTAAATGTCTACTCTTGCATAGAGAAAAATATATTGATGAAACACTACAATTAGCTAATTCCATTGGATTAGAGGTGATTGAATGCATATTTCAATCGGGAAAAGATAACCCTCGGTCATATTTTGGTAGTGGAAGATTAAATGTAATCGCTGCAGAATTGGATGCTAGAAATTCTGCTCATCCTTGGCACGATGTTGACTTGATTTTAGTCCATACAAATACAAGTTCTACTCAATTGGTAGAACTTACTAAAATACTTGGAATTGAATGTTGGGATCGTGTTAGACTTTTATTGAATTTATTTACAAATCAAGCAAACAGTGTTGAAGCAAAATTACAAGTTAAATTAGCAATGTTACAAGCAGACCGTTCAATAATGCGTGAATTAGCACATATTCAAACTAAAGGTGAAAGGCTAGGATGGGGAGCAGGAGGGAGGCACGCTTTAGAAAATAATATGAAGATTATAGATCGTGAAATTTCATCATTAATTCGTAAAAAAAGAAGACGAGATGTTTCTGAAAACGAAAGAAGAAAAAGAAGAACCCGAAGTGGTGTTAAATCAATTGGATTAATAGGGTACACAAATGCTGGAAAATCAAGTTTATTTCAAACAATGGCTGGAAAGCCGGTATTAATTGAAGATCAATTGTTTTCAACATTAGAAACTACTATTGGAAGAATGCAAAAAAGTCCTCGAATTTTAATGGTGGATACTATTGGATTTGTAGATAATCTTCCTTCAATATTACTTGATGCATTTAATTCAACAATCAAGGAAAGTACTAGATGCGACCTCATACTCTTAATTATTGATGCAAATGATAAGAAAGAAGAATTTATTCGAAAATTAAAAACAACTTTGAGAGAATTAGAATCGCATCAAGATTATTTTAATTTTAAACAATTACAAACCGTTATTACGAAAAGTGATTTAGTCTCTAAAGAAAAATTAGAACAATTATCTAAAATTATTACAACTTATAATTTAGAGCAACCTCTTCATACTTCAAGTATAGATAAAAAAGGAATTGATCAATTAAGAATGATGATATTATCAAAATTATATGGAGAACCTGTTTCAATTGATATCTCGCCTCCAACTGAAAATCATCATAAATCTCAAGCCGCAATAATTGCACATATGCATGAATTAGGTCATGTTATTAGTAAAACTAAATTAAATATGTTAGGTAGAATTCGCATAATAATGTGGGTGGATGGTGCAGTTTTGAATCGTTATCTTTCAAAATCGGGAGAACAAATTTTAATTTCTAAACATGTTGAAGAGGCCATAGTATGACTGAAAAAGATAATTTGGAAGATACGTATGTAAAACAAATTGTTTCAATGGGTTATACAGAAGAAGTAGCTAAAGATTATGTTAAATCTCACGAAGAATCTGATGCTACAGAAATTGATCCAAATTTAGGATTAGAAGAAATTGAAGTTAAACTACCAGAATTTAAAGAGTCTGTTTTCACAAGTAGTTCTGCTAGATTATTACTTCCTTCTGAAAAAGAAGTTGATCCATATCTTCGAGGATTAGCAGTATTACTTCTAATAGGATGTTTGGCTGGTTTTCTAAACGGCATTGATTTTTTATCCCCTAATTCTGGCATAAATCGCCCACATGAATTAATTTATGCCCAAACAATTGGTGCACCAAAAGATTCAGCTATTTTTCTTGGAACCGTTACTTTAGATGATGGTTCGCCAGCTGTAAATTATTCAATACAAATTCGAACATCTGATGGAGGGGGATATCATGTTACCACAATAGATTCTAAAGGAGAATTTAGGATAGAAAATTTAACTCCAGGTTTATCAAAATTAGATATATCAATAGTTGGAGATGATGCAACTTATGGTGTAACACATAGACTCTTACTATCTCCTCCTGCTGGATTTGAACCATATGGTTTCACAGAAATTGATTTGACATTCCCAAATAAAAATAAATTCGGAACCGATAATGGTACTGGGGTTTATTGGATAGATTATTCTCCTGATGAAATGGATTTCCCTTTAATTGATCCTTCTGCTGCAACAGGATATGCCATTGCTGGATATGGCATTGTGGGTTTAGCACTTCTAGCCACACTATTTTCAGTACTTGCATTTAATACTGGAAACGTTGGAATTATTAGAACAACATCAATATTAGTTTTCTTTTCTATGGGGCATTTTTACACTTCTTGCTGTCTTGGAACAATTGTCTTCATGTTAACCTTCATGGTTGAACAAAAAGAATGAAGGCTTTTGTGTTATGATAATATCCACTAATTGATTCGGATGTCGCAAATTGAATTTGAGAAGTTATCCGATTGGGCTTGGGCGATAAGAGAATTACCCTCAAGTATTGAGGCTATTTTTATTGATGACAATATTATTTTAGCAGGAGATAAAGAAGGGTCTGTTGGTTGTTGGAACCATGAAGGTGAATTATTATGGAAACAAGAAATTGGTAATAGAGTTGAAAATTTTGCACTTACTGAAAAATCTAATAGTGCTAATTTATTTCTTGTAGCGGGATTAGAAGTTTGTGGATTAAATTCATCTTCAGGAGAAATCTTGTGGCGTGCAGAATTAGAAGGTATTAGTGATTGGGTTGCTGTAGATGAAAAATATAACCAAGTTATTGCAACAAGTTCTGTATTTGATATAGAACATTATGATTTTATGGAAGGTGCTTGTTGGAGATTTTCTTTTGAAGGTGAATTATTAGATGTTTACAAAATGAATGAAAAGGCTTGGCATCTGAATTCAAATAATGGAAAAATGATTCTTGGATTAGGGCGGCCACGTAATGGAATATTGACGCTCAAAAAAGATAAGATTGAACATGTTTCTGTAAATGATAGCCCTATTTGTTGTGGGCATAATAATATATTTGGGCATTCAAATGGAACTATTTCTATATTAGAAAAAGGGGAAATTAAATCTCATAAGATATGTGATTCTTCTATTGGTACTATAATTGTTCAAAATGAGGTGTTTCTCATCTCTAATCAAGCCGGGCAATTATATTGTAGAAATGGTGAAGAACCAGTATGGGAATTTTATTGTTCGGAAGAACTTTGTTTACTTTCAAGTATTCAATCTTCTGAGTTGAAATTTATTTTTGCAAGTACAAGAACTGATAATGGTTCTAAATTATTTTTATTGAATTCAATTAATGGTGAAGCAGTTTTGGAAACTGATACTGAGTGTTCTGTACGTATTTCAGCAGGAAGAAAAAATATGTTATTACTGGGTATGGAAGATGGTAAAATTATAATTCTTGAAATGGATTTATTGCTTCGAAGATTAAAAGAGAAATCTGATGATATAGATTCTGAACGCAATAAAATGCTAGAAAAACTACGTAAATTACGTAAATAATTATCTAGATGGCCCTATCATTTTTCCCGGTTTAATCCATTTATCATATTGGGCATTAGTCAATAATCCCAATTCTATTCCTGATTCTCGTAATGTTAATCCTTTTTCATGTGCGTATTTTGCAATTTTTGCTGATTTGTCATATCCAATATGGTTATTTAATGCAGTTACTAACATTAATGAATTATCAAGATGTTTTTGTATTTCCTCTTTATTTGCTTTTAATCCTTCAACACATTTCTCCCTAAACGAACGGCAAGAGTCTGTAAGCAATTTTATTGAATGTAGTAAATTATGTATCATCATTGGTTTAAACACATTTAATTCAAAATTTCCTTGTGTTCCTCCAATAGTTATTGCAGTATGATTTCCAATTACTTGACAACAAACCATTGTCATTGCTTCGGATTGTGTAGGATTTACTTTTCCAGGCATTATGGATGAACCGGGTT
>CAZMJH010000030.1:0-9024 GCA_964566595.1 uncultured Candidatus Poseidoniales archaeon | reverse complement strand
GCATTTGTATCTTGGTGGGATTATGGTTTCCAAGCACTTTCACAAGGACAGCATCCAACAGTAGCAGATAACTTCCAAACAGGAATTCCAACAGCAGGTAATATGTTACTTGCACGTGGTCAAGATGATACTGTGGCGATGTTTATTGCTAGAATTGGAACTGGCGATGTCATTCATAATGATGGAGATTATTCTATATCATTTGAAAGAGTACTTAGAGATTATTTAACTAATGAGGAATATGATGAATATTATTCTGTAACACGGGAATTAACACAACAATCTGCAAAAAACAGAATGTTTGAAGTTTATGAATGGACAGAACCCACAACAAATCAAGGAATACTAGGTTTGGCTAGGGGATTAAAGAACATAGATGGTATGAATACAGAGGACTATGTTTGGAGAGTTTATGAAGGTGAAACACAACTAGGTGAAGATTATGATTCAGAAGTAGAAGCACGTACCGCTTTTAATGATCGAGTAGCTAATAGAAATGTAATTACAGAAACTATTGAGGACGGTTATACTGCGAGTCATTATGTTGTTGGAGATTATTGGTATACTTCTGATATTATAGAAGAATTTAATGATGCAGGAACTTCAATACATAGGCAAAATGCACAAATCGCTTTGGCAACTCAGATGCTAACTGGTGCTTTAGAGAGTACTGAATTGAATAATATGTATAGTGACATCATGGGTCTTGATATTTATGAAGTCCAAGATAGTGAAGGAGCACCAGGCGAAACAATAACACGTAATCATGAAATTTCATACTTCGCTATTGATACAAGATTATATCCAATGGGTGGCGGTGCTTATTCTGATTCTTCTTTCAATAGAGGAAACCCTACTGGTATCTATTATGCTCCTACTATTCTTTCAGGCCAAGATCCAGATCATTTCATGGATACAATTTATGAGACACAAAGAGGTACTGAAAGTATTATTGAAAGAACATCTGAAGATTTTAATGAACAATATAAGATGGATGTTTTGAGAAGTCAAAGTGGCGGAGATGTAGAGATTATACAATTGGTTGATGTAAGGTATGATCACACAGAAGCATTCTATGACACAATGTTAGCAAAAGCGTATATCGGATATGGTGCTGCAGACTTAGGATTAACAGATTATTCAGGAGTTGTATCAGCTTCACCAAAGACTATGTTATCGTCTTCTTATTCTGGAACACCAGGTTCGGTTTTAGAATCTGCTTGGCCTCTTCCTGGAGCAATGATGAATCATTTTGTAATATCAAATTGGTATGATGAAAGAGGAAATTTTGAGACTTTTGGTCTTGGAGAAGCTAATTTTGGAGTTAAAATCCTAAAATATTATGCAGGTGCAGAAGTATGTGGAAGTGTATCAGTTCCTGAATTAGATACTCCTATAGCAGGAGCAACAATGCTAGTAGAAAGAGATGGATTTAGTGGAGAAGGTTCTGAAGATTTGGATGAAAGAACATATTGGATCCCAATAGGAACTACTACTACTGATTCAGATGGAAATTATTGTTTTACTGCGCCTGCAGGAAGAATACGTGTTACAGCGCTTACAGGTGAATTTGATTCTTCTGAAGATCTTCTTACATTACAATCAGGCGAATTAGATGTATATTCAATGAATGTAGATATTATTGAGCAATATACTGATGAACGTAAAATAAATCCAGTTACGGGATTATTATCTGAGGTTTCAGGAATGATGTGGTTAGGAGAAAATGAAATCAATGTAACTGCTAATCAAGCTGAAAGAATTTCAACTTCTGCTTTACCAGCTCTCAATATTGAATTAGAAACATCTTCTGCTTCAGGTGTTGTTCATTGGTCTGGAAGTGGAGACTTTGCCGGACTTCCTCTTATTGAAACAGAATTTGTATTGCAAAATCTATGGAATGATGATATTTCTTATACTGTAAGTACAATAAATAATACTGTTTCTGGAGAAAATTTAACGATACATGGATCTGGAACAGCTACATATTCAGATTATGAAGGAATTGTAGAATCTCCTACTGAGGTAAAGGTTTCAGATTTTACTGGTAATTATTCACGTAGACTTCAGCACGGACAATCATATACAGGCAATGGTACTTGGAGTGGTAAAGGAAGTTTAGATGCTAATTGGGTGGAAGGAGATAATATTAGTGCATGTGAAAATTCAACTGTTGCAAATAATGAAGACATATGTCTTGAAGGTGATGGAATTTATTTGATAAATGGTACTGTTGTTGGAAGTGGGCGTTATACTACAGATGATATTACAGAATTTACTACTTATTTGACAAATGCAACTTTTGAGGCAGGTGGAAGATTTGTAGGAATTGGAACATTTGATGGAGATGCTAGCTATTCTGGAATTGGAGATTATGGTGGGGATATGGTTGTAGCTGGTTCATTTTATGCTAATGATATTGCTCCAGGAGAATATAAAATGCATGCTGTATTTAATAATGGAAGAACTTCTGATGTAATTGAAGAAATTACTGTTGGATTGAATCCAGCAACTGACTTGGATTTAAGTATTCAAGGATTACAAGTTGTAGGCTTAATTTCAGATGAAGAAGGCAATCCCATAAATGCAACTGTGGAAATTATTGATATTGATTTGGCACATGACTCTTGTACAGAGGTAACTCTTGATGAAGATGGCATTTGGATAGATGACAGTGGTTCTTTGTTTAGTCCGGCTATTAGTTGTTTAGAACTTAATTCTGGTGAAGAAGGAAATGTTAGTGTTGGGCCACTTTCACCTGGAAACTATACTCTTAGAGTAGATTTAGATGGTGACAATCAATATGAATTAAATGCCACATTGATAGAAGCAGCTACTTTCTTAAATTTTGAAGGAATAATTTTAGATCATGGAGATGTTGAATTTTCAATTAGTCCAGCAGTAAGAAATGCTTCTAATCCAAATCAACCTGATATAATTGATACTACAGGAATAAGTATAAGTTTCACTTCTGTAGAAAATGGAAATGTTGTTAATGCGACTTCTAACGATACAGGAGTTGTATTTGTAGAGTTACCATTAGGAAATTGGATAATGAAAAGTAAAACCAATGATGATTTACTTCTTTGGAGCGAGTTTAATCTAGATGAAGAGGAATTAAATCTTAATTCTTTTGAATTTTCACCAGGAGTATTAGTTGCAGGGGGAGTTTCAAAACTAGTTCCTGATGAAAATGGAACAATAGACTCTCAACCGCTAAATGGATTACCTGTAAAAATTCGTAGTGGAAGTATTGAACTTATTGTAGAAACCAATGAAGAAGGTGGATTTGAAATTGAATTACCTTCCGGTATGGAATTTGATGTAACTACATTAACACCAGATAATATGGTTGCTGCTGAACATGTAAATATTTCAGAAGGTATGGATTATATTGATTTGGCAATTATAGATAAATACAGTTTTTCATATAATTATGCTGGAAGAGTCATATTGGAACCAAATAATATAACTTATGATTTAACAGTTCCAGATTTCGAATCTTTCGAGGTATATGCTGAATATGTAGACGCACAAGGAGATCAAAATTTAGAATCTTTTATGGGAGTTACATGGGTTTCAAGTGTAAATTCAGATGGAAGATATGATTTCGTATTACCTACTGGGGCTTATTCCATTACAGTGAGTGAAGAAAAATTGAAAGTACCTTCAACCCTTCTTAATGCTAGTGAGGCAGTGGGAACTACTCAAGATGCTTTAAATTGGAGTGTTTATGGATTCCCTGATCCAGTTTCTTTTTCGGTTAGAACATTTATTGATGGGGGTGATCAATTATTTGAAAATGGAACTCCAATTAATATTGATTTTAGATTAGTACCTACTAGTGCAAGTCAAGAAACAATAAATGTAACTGCGGAAATGTTTGGGGAAGATGGAATCATTGATCTTGATTTAATATTTGGAGAATATTATATTGAGATGGATGCACAAAATATTGAAAATGGCAGCGATTATGATACGATCTTTGTTAATACTCCTGATCCAATTGCAGTTGGAGTCTCGGGAATTAGTGAGCCTATTGATCTTGCACTTCAATCCTTGTGGAGAGTAAATATAGATGTTAAAAATCAAAGCTTTGCTCCTTTCAAGAATACAACAGTTCTTTTCGATTATACTGATGATGACAATTTCTTGTTAGATTTTAATTTGGATGCAGATGAAAATGGAACAATAAGTGACTACATACCTGCTGGAAATTATACAGTGACAATTGGACCAGTTGATGTAGGTGGGACAACACAGTCTTTCAGAACATTAGTTACAATAGATGAAAACCAAGAAAACCGCACATTTGAATGGAGGACATTAGAAGTTGCAACATTGAATTTAACTTTAGTTGAATCTGGTGGTATTTCAAACGTGAGTTTGATGAAAGCATTAAGTCTTACAGCAGTATCTAATGAGGGTCTTGGTGAAGTTAATTTACCATTATCTAATCAATCTGCAATTGTTAAAGCAACATTATTCCCTGGAGATTGGAGCTTAAAATTGAATTTTACAGATACATTCAATGGTGTAAGGTGGATTTTAGAAGAGTATGACTTAGGAGTCTTGTCCGAAAATCAATCACTTAACGCAGATGTTGAACTTACTAGATATGTAGAAGTTAGTGGAAATATATATTGGGACTTTAATGAAGATGGTGAATTCCAGATTAGTGAAGCACTTGATGAATCTGAAGTTGTCATTAATTCTGATGAGATGGAATCATTGAATATGACTACAGAAATAGATGGAACATGGTCATTTTATGTTCCGGCTCATACAAATTATTCTGTTAATGCTAGTCGTTTAGGATTCACATTTAATAATTCATTAACTGTAGAGGTAAGTAATGTTAGCATAAGTAGTGATACAGATGTTTCACTTGAAGCAGATAATGTGTCAATTTCAGGTAGGATAGATATTCAATATGGTTTTGAAGATATTAGTGATGAGATTATAGCAGATATGTTTGTAGAATTGATACCTGCTGCTGATGAAGGTTATGAAAGAGATAATGTGGATATAAGTATTGAAGTCAATGAAGATGGAGAGGTTATTTGGAGTGCAACTGTTGCTCCTGGAAAATGGGTTTTCCACGCAGAATCTTCAAATTATTTCATGACTGTATATGATGGATTTGAAGCAGAGATAATAGATGGTGGTGAGCACAATACTACTCTAAAAGCTGGAGGATTCCTTCCAATTAGTACACGATGGACAGACTTTTCTGGTGATGAAAGAGATGTAATTACATTAGAATCTACTAATTCAACAATAACTGAAATTGTAGATATAACTTTGACATTAGGAGATGCAAAATGGAATTTCACCTTAGATCAAACTCTTGAAACATTACTTTTACCAGTTGGTTCATTACAACTTTCTGGAGAATTTACAGTTATTGAAATGGAAATGGAAATGGAATATTCTGGAGACACATTATCGGGAGCATATCCTCCAGGTTTGGCTGATGATGGTTCTTTATCGATAGTAACTTCAGCAGAAGCAGTCATTGAATTTAACAGAGTTTTAGTGCATGAAGTCGAATTTGAAATTTCACAAATTGTATCAAATGAAGAAACAATCGAATATGTAGAAGGAGAAATGATTAATGCAACTTCTGTAGATGATAACGGGGATGGTATTACAGATTATTATCATGATGTTGAGATTACAATTGATCTTAATTATACGGGTAATTTAGCAGCAGAAAATTACACTTTTGCTGCTAGTGTTGCTGGTGTTGATAACGTTGATTGGACTGTTTTATTTAAGAATGGTACAACTTATGAGGATGCTAAAAATATGAGTTTTGGTATAAGTGATGCCCCAAGTAATGGATTACTTGTATTAAAAGTGAGTTTACCAACTGCGGAAAGCAGTATTTCGTATGACACAGGACATAACGTGAGAGTAATGGCTATGTCTGAAACCGGAGAAACTAATAATTTTGATATAAAAGTTCACATCCCTCAGTTGTATTCAATAACCGCAAGTGGACCTGACAGAGTGGGCTTAGAATCAGGTGGTGGTTCTTCTTCATTTGATATTTCAGTTACAAATTTAGGAAATGGAGATGATACTGTCTCACTTGAAGTAGATGATTCTGAATTGCCTACAGATTGGACAGTTTCTCAACCATTATCTAGAACAATTCCTGCTAATGGGTCTTCTGATATAGGACTCACAGTTTCAATGCCATCAGATACTTTCGAAGGAGAATATACCTTAATTGTTAATGTTACAGGTGAATCAGGACTTGTAGAAGTAGTAAATGTTATTGTATTGGTATCAAAAGCAGATTTGAGTATGAGAACTCCTGAAATTAATGGAGATGCAATAATACGTCAACCTGTAGATTTTTCAGTAGTAGTAGTGAATGATGGATTAATACCAGCAGAAGGGGTTACAATTACAGGACATCTTGTAGAACTGAATATTAGTGCCTCATCTTTACCACTTACTATTTCACCCAATAGTAATGAATCAATAACAATATTATTTGATACAGATGAAATCGTTGCTGGGGCTTATACTTTCACCTTTACATTAGATGCAGGTTCAACACCTCTTGTTGAAACTCCAGAAGTGCAAACACTTTCCCAAGTTAAGTTTTCACCTCAATCAAATGCAAGTTCAACGAACATTGTACCATTCATAATTATAGGCATATTTGCTATAGGAATTTATATGTTTATTAGAAGCAGAAGATCTGGAAGTGGACCCGGATTCTGAAGTGAGATTAATTTCTACTTCTAAATGGGCAAAGTGAGGAGTACTGGTGTCGCGTGAGTTAAGTCATTTAGAATTGGTTCCTGAACCTAATGAACCTCGGATATTGACTGCAGTAGATCCCGAAACATTACAGGATTCAGATGAAGAATTTCGAACTGTTGCAACTGGGTGGCCATCTAATCGACTTGTATTATTACACGTTAGCAATAGGAGAGTTCGTCCTTCTGGACTTTTATTGTTTTTAACAATGGCAATTGTTGTGTGGGTATTGTTAGAACCAATTTATACGATACTTGATGATGTACAAACACCAGATTCAGAATGGGCATATCAAAATTCAGGAATACGACAAGCACAAAACCTTGGATTAACAGGCAAAGGAGTCAATGTTTGTGTAGTTGATACAGGTGTTAACTTAAATCATCCAGATTTAAGTCATCTTAACATTATTTTCAAGGATTTTGTTTCAGAAAGTATTCAACCGATAGATTATGCTGAAGATGGACATGGAACATTGATAGTAGGATTATTAGCGGCTAATGGAACTTTAATGGGTTCTGCACCAGGTATTAATCTAATAGTTGCTAGTGCATTAGGACCTGATGAAATGGGAAGTGATAATGCTGTAGCAGATTCAGTTAAATGGTGTAAATCAAACAAGGCTGATATCATCAGTTTATCTTTGGGTGGAACTCAAGATATAGAGGATCCATTAGATAATCTTGCAGTAGATGCAGTTGAAGAAGCATTGAATGTAGGGATCTATGTTGTAGCAGCAGTAGGTAATGATGGGGGAGTTAATGATGATGGTAGAGTTTCTGTTCCAGCAAATGTACCAGGAGTAATTGCAGTTGGTGCATTAAATTCTGATGGGATACTTTGGGAGAAAAGTAGTAGGGGGGATAACCTTGCAGGTCCAGGTGATAACCCTAGAGTTTCTCCTAATCAAAAGCCTGAAATTACTGCACCAGGAGTAAATGTAATATCTACTTGGATAGATGGAAAATATTCCTCCAGCACAGGTACTAGTGATTCAACAGTATTTGTTACAGGAGCGCTTGCATTACTACTCGAAGCAAACCCCTCATTAAAGCCAACGTGGGATAATACCGAAAGAAGTGGATGTATTAATTTGGTTAAAGAGGCATTAAGAGATAGTGCAATTCCCTATCAAGCTCAGGCCAGACCTCATGATGATAGGTATGGGTATGGAACATTAAATGCGGTTGGTTGGATAGATGCATTAAATGAGAATAATGGGTGTTAATTCGGTTATAAAATAAATGACTTGATTGCGGATGTATTTTAGATAGATTATGTAGTCGCTTACAGCGGTAGACATGACATCGTCATCTGTATCTCGCAGTTTTTTCATGTGTTTTTTAATGATATTATGTTCAATGTCTGCTGCAATTACATTTGTTCCAGCGGTTTCAGCAGCAACAAATTCAACAAATGGAAGTCCTGGCAATGATGTAGTAAATGGAATAGAAACATGGACAGGAAGCCATACTTTAGTTGGAAATGTTACTGTGCCTGCAGGAGCCACCTTGAAAATTAATGCAGGCTCCACAATTACATTAGCAGCAGGTACTGCATTGTTTATTGACGGCGCAATTTGTGCAGGAGATGGATCTTGTGGAGCAGCAGCTGGCGGAACAATCGGCTTTAATTGGCAAGCACCAATTAATGAATCTCAATCCACTTGGTGCGTTGATGAGGAATTTAGTTGGGATGCATCTTGTGGGGAAGGGATTGTATTGAATTCGGGTATAGATGAAGCAATTTCATCAATAAAAAACGTGGCTATAAACAATGCTTATGGATTTCCTCTAAAAATTGGAGATGTTAAGGAATATGCGGCATTGATTTTTAATGGTGCAAGTATAACAGCTGAGGGCTTATCTTTTTCAGGCATTAATACATCAAGCGTATTAGTAACTAATCAAGCCGCACCAATTCTTTCGAATGGTGCTTTTACAGTTGGTAATGATGAACAAGGGTTTAGAGGTCCTGCAATATCATCATACACTGCTGGTAAAAATCCACAGGAACGATTTACAATATTAAATTCAGACTTTACAGGTACTGCACTGGGTTGTGACGATAATTCAGGAAAACTAACAACAATTTGGGTTACAGATAGCCATATCAATTTTGATGGAATTACTATGGTTCCTAATGGAGAAGATAATGCAGATTTAGGAATATATCTGAGAAGATCCGCTGGAGAGGTAATGAACTCAGATCTTACAACTGCATGTAACGCACTTAATGTTGCGG
>CAZMJH010000029.1:0-9376 GCA_964566595.1 uncultured Candidatus Poseidoniales archaeon | reverse complement strand
CTGAGGAATTAAATTCTTTAATGTCTGCAGCAGAGTACAAAGCACACATTAATGAATAAAGGAGTAGTTGATATCGATTTGACAAATTATAGCCTCTATGTAGATGGTTCATGTTTAGAAAACGCTAACGTAGGGAAAGATACTCCTGCTGGATGGGGATTAGTAGTTGTAACGGGAGATACTCAACTAGGTAAAGGAAAAGGTGAAATTATCCACGAAATATCGGGATTAGTAATTACTAATTCTAATTCTAAGGAATATTTTGGTGCTGAAGTCGGTTCAAATAATACGGCTGAATTATCAGCAATTGCGCATGCATTACGATGGTTACTTGTAAATGGTGAAGATAATTCAGCAGAAATTTGTACAGATTCTACTTATGCTGGAAATATTGCTTGTGGAAAATGGAAGGCAAAGGCCAATAAAAAATTAGCTTCTACTGTACAAAACTTATGGAATGAAGTTACAATAATCCGGCCATTAACTTGGAGGCATGTTCGAGCACATAGAGGTCATAAATGGAATGAACGGGCTGATCATTTAGCAATTCGGGCAGTTCAAAACATGTCTCCTGAACCACTAAGTTTCTGGAAACCAGGCATGAGATAATTATTCTTCTTCTGAAAAATAACCATTAAAAAATAACCACGCATAACCTGCTTGAAGTAACATAAGTAGCGTAATTAATCCAAGTAACATACCGCTCGGCCTAGGAAAATATTCTGAATATGGCCCACCCACAAGCCAAGTAATTAAACCCATAATTAAGCCAACAATAAATAAATGCAATAATCCCTTTTCAGGATTCTTCCATCTTTCAAGAGTTGGAATTAACCCATTTATTTTAAAATGCCATCTAAACCATGCAAGATATAACAATATCCCCCCCGCCAATCCAAGTGAACCTTGTGTAAAGCTAACATCATCCCATGGACCATTCCAACCAAAATCTGTGAATGTTTGTGCAATCAACAATACACCAATTATTGCCAAACCTTGCCAAGGAGGATCTTGATAAGTGGAAGAAGAAGATTCGCCCATGTATGTCCTAATTATAACGAGCGCTTGAAAGCATCCTATGGTTTGGCATATGTCATGGGGCCCAAACACGCCATTATTTTAGCGGGAGGAATTGGTAGTAGAATGTTGCCAGCAAGTAGTTTAGTCCCCAAAGAAATTATGCCATTAGTAGATGTTCCTACAATTAATTATGCAATTGCTGAAATTAAACAAACCGGTATAAAAAATGTACATTTAGTGATAAATGAATATAAAAAATGGATGGCTGATTTATTAGAACACATAAATTTTAATAATGAACATATTGAAAAATTGCAACAAATAAGAAAAGACCTCCCCCCCGATATTTTAAATCCTTTAGAAGATATGAAATTACACATACACATTCAAAAAGAACAATTGGGATTTGCAAATGCAATCTCTTATGCATTGGATTCTATTGATGGCCCTTTTCTAGTATTGTTGGGAGATAATATATTAATGAATAAACATTTATCTCCTACCACAACATTAGAACACACAAGAAGTAATGCATCACTAAAATTAGTAGAACAATTTAATCAAAATCAGAGGCCTGTTGTAGGGCTACATAAAGTTTCAAAAGACGAATTAAGTTCATTTGGTGTTGTAAGTAAATCTAATGGGAAAATAATAAAGATTGTGGAAAAGCCTTCAATAGAAAATGCCCCAAGTGATAGTGTATTGTGTGGTAGATATTTATTTACTGAAGATTTTAAAGAATTGTTAATACAATATCCTGTTGATGAATTTGGAGAATTACAATCTATTGCAATTCAACAACATTGGATGAATAGTGAAGGTGGTCTTGATTACATCGAATTGGATGATCATGAATGGTATGATTCGGGACAACCAGAAATATGGTTAAAAGCACAAATAGATCATGCATTAAAACGTGATGACCTTAATACTAACTTACGTGAATGGTTAAATCAAAGACTTTCTGAATAAATTGGTTTTGGTAATGGACCTTTTTCTTCGAGATAATTTTGCCAAAGAATTATTCTTTCGTCTCTTCTAACCCCTAATACATCCCAAAGGGGCAATAAACTCGTAGAATCTTTTTCAAATATTTTTTTGACAATTAAACCAAAACATTCAGTGTTGACTTCATCCATTCGTAATAATAATTCACGTAATCTTATAGCAAGTACTTCGTCACCATCAAGCCATAATGTACTAAATATTCCTCTTTCATCTTTAGGGAACATGGTAATATAATTTCTTAAATGACCTACTAAATTTCTTTTCACAATTACATTTGGATGTGTACTTAATTCGTTTAATTTATCTCCAAACAAATCTTCATCTAAAAATCTAATATCTCCTACTGTAGAACTTGCAGCTGCTAAAACCGTATTATCTTCTGAAAGTAACATTTTTTCTAAATAAGGTAAAGCCTTCCATTCAATTCTCCTAAATAATCTAGTCAAAACATCAGCTAATCCTCTTTGAACATTAATTTCACTATGTTTAGAAAGTATCTCTAATAATTGTTCACCCGCCTCTAAATTTGTTTCTATTAAACGTGGCAAACTAGTTGTCAATCTTGTAGGAACTTCAGAAAAATTATCATTAGCCATTCTAAGCATAACCTCACTAATATTCAATGGATTTATTAATTCATGACGTTCCAACAATAATGCAATCCATTCAATCAATAACAACCGTCTATTCTTATCTCCATTTTCTAATTGATTCATTAGCCATAATGCTGATTCAACACCAACTTCATGGGCTATAATTCCTATACGAGGCACTGTTGCCTGAGGGTCCCAACTCATTTCATGAGGTCCACTTTCTTTAGTAGAATGCCACGCACCGGGTCTAGAAGCAAGAGCAATACTCTCAAGTAAATGATAACCCTGAAATACGGATTGACCATAGGGCTTTTGGCATAATCCATTTAGCGTAAATATTGCAATCCACCAACGTTCAGTATCTGGAGCTACTTCATCTAATGATCTAGATATCCAATCAGTACATATTGCAAACAATATTCTTTCTGCAACCTCCTCCTTTCTATTAATAAGCCATTTTTCATGTTCTTCAAAAGGTTCTTGTGTTAATGACATTTTATACGGAACTATTATCTCAACAATACTTTGTAAATGTCGATCAAACATTAATGATTCTGCATCAAATAAATTTAATGTTTTTTCAATTAATTCTTCAACATTATTTGGAGATATTGCTGGGAAATCTGGATCCATTAATGGAGGAGAAGGTAACGGCCAATGCTTCTTTGAATTTGTTAACGCTTTAGCCAGTTCTTCTCGAGCAATATCTCTTACGATTTTACTTACGCGGTGTTGTGGTTTCAGGATTTTTCCCCCTGAAATTTTTAAATTTAAATATCAAGTTCTATATTCAAATTTTGAATTAGTTCCTTGTATCTATTACGAATTGTAACTTCTGTGACACCAGCTACTTCTGCAACCTCTCTTTGTGTTCTACGTTTTCCACATAAAACACTTGCAATATAAATTATGGATGCTGCAATTCCTGTTGGACCACGCCCACTTGTAAGTTCTTTTTGTTGTGCCGCTTTTATCAAATCATGCGCTTTTGCTTCAACTTCAGCATCTAATCCAAGACCGGAACAAAATCTAGAAATATAATCTTCTGGACCTGTTGGCATAATTTTCATTTTTAATTCTCTAACCATAAATCTGTAAGTTCTACCAATTTCTTTACGGCCTGTACGACTTGCTTGTCCAATTTCATCAAGTGTTCTTGGAACTCCACATTGACGGCATGCTGCATACAAACTTGCTGCTGCAACACCTTCAATAGAACGACCACGAATTAATCTTTTTTCTACAGCTTTTTTGTAATTAACAGCGGCTGCTTCACGAACAGATTTTGGTAAATCCAAACGACTAGCCATTCTGTCAAGTTCTGCAAGTGCCATAGCAAGATTACGTTCTGTTGCATTACTTACCCTACTACGTTTTTGCCATTTCCTCATTCGATAAAATTGAGATCTGTAACGTGAATTAATTGTTTTACCTGAATAATCTTTGTTTTGCCAATCAATATCTGTTGACAACCCCTTATCATGTAACATAACGGTCATTGGTGCACCAGTACGTGCCCTTTGATCGCCTTGTTCCGGGCTAAATACTCTCCATTCAGCACCTTGGTCAATCACATTGTCTTCTACAACTAATCCACAATCATCACAAATCACTTCACCCCGACTTTCATCTCTTGTAAGTGATCTACTTCCACAATCTGGACATTTTACCAAATCCTCTATTTCTTGTCTTTCTGCCATAATATACACCTCCGTAGTCCATTCAACTATCTACAGAAACATGCAAATCCCTCAACCAATCATATTTAAACCTTACTTAGACCTTATTAAGTGCAAATAAGGGGGTTTTAATTTGATATTGTGGCATCTTCTATGAAGCATCAAATAGACGGTACTCATGGGCTTAAATTGGAGGAGTAATTGATATGTCTGGACCATCTAAATTAGTTGGCATTACTCCAGGTAAACGTGTACTTTTCTTAACTAAAGATTTGGAACTTATCCGTCGTCAATTATATGAAGAATTGGATTTAAAAATGGAAGATTTGGAAATTACAGATTTACTAGATGACATAAATACAGATATGATGACTCCTGCATGGGTTTGTTTTAGCCATAAACCGGTTGAAATTGCTAAAAATGCATATGCAGGCATGATGTTAAATGGTAAACGTGTATTTGATGAAAATGCATTATTAAACGGGAATTTTGAAGTTATTGTATCTGGTCAAAGAAAAGGTACTGGCAGTAGTAGAGAAACTGCAGCACAATGTGAAAAATGGGCTGGAATAAAAATCGTAATTGCGGCTTCATTTGCTCCAATTCATGAAAGAAATAATATCAATTTAATGGGCAATCATGAAATGTTAAAAAAGTTACAAAGTGGTCAAAAAATAAAAATTGAAGATTTTATTTCAAAATATGATCCTGTGACTCAAGAAATTATAAAATCCGGTGGTTTGTTTAATTTTGCAAATAAATTAAAATCTGGAGATTTAATATTACCATCCAGCAATACTAATTCTCGATCAATGACAATGGCAGAAAAAATTATTGCAAAAAATCTTGTAAATTCAGATTTACAAAAATTTGTAAAACCGGGTGATGCTGTTATTGCTAAAGTAAATGGAGGATATAGTCATGAATTTACAACAGCTCAAGTTCATGAATTTTTAAAAAACGAATATGGTCATGAATATAATTTAACTGATTCAGAAAAATTCGCTGTTTTTGAAGATCATCTTCTTTATGCTACAGATGTTGTAAAGTTTCAACCATTTGCCGATAAAATCCAAACATTAAGAAATTTACAAATTGAGTTTCAAAAACATACAGGTGTTCGAGATTATTCTGCAACAGACGGTGTTTCTCCAGGTATTTGTCATCAAGTTGCAAGAGAAGAATTCATTGATATTGGAGATTTTATTCAAGCAACAGACAGTCATACATGCATGGGGGGTGTAAACAATTCTCTCGCATATGGTGTGGGTGCTACTGAATATGCAAGTTTAATTCATTCGGGTTTTACTTTTGTGAAGGTTCCTGAAAGTATTCGATTTGAATTAATTGGAGAATTAAATCCGGGATGTACTGCTAAAGATGTTATGTTACACATATTATGGAATCATGCACGTCAAGAATTAACCCTTGATCGTGCCATTGAATTTGGAGGACCAGGATTATCTTCGTTTTCAATGGATGAAAGAGCAACATTATGCAATATGGCCACGGAATGTAGTTCTAAAACCGGAATTTGTGAAGGTGATGAAATTACATTAAATTGGTTATCAAATAGAAGAAGTAGTTCATATGACGATTTGAAATCCTGTATAATTTCTCCAGATAAAGGAGCGAAGTATGATGGAGGAATTCATGAAATTAATTTAAATGAAATTAAACCAATGGTTGCTCATCCAGGAGATCCTGACAAAGGAATCCCTTCAGATCCTACAAATGGTGCTTTTATAGAAAATATAGGTCATGTAAGTATAGATATTGCATATGGTGGTTCTTGTACCGCTGGAAAAGAAGATGATTTCGAATATTATGCAATGGTTTGTGAAAAAGCCAATAAGTGTGGAATGAAAGTGGCTGAAAATGTAGAGTTTTATATTCAATATGGATCAAAAAAGGTTAAAGAAATATCTGAAGAAAAAGGATGGACTGAAATTTTTGAAAAAGTTGGAGTGAAACTTATTGATCCCGGTTGTGGGGCTTGCATTGGGGCTGGTCCAGGAATTTCTACTGATTCTGAACAAGTAACTGTTTCCGCAATAAATAGAAATTATCAAGGTCGTTCTGGCCCAGGGAAATTATATCTTGCAAGCCCATTAACAGTAGCTACAAGTGCATTTTTTGGAAAGATAACATCATATAGCCCGTCATTATTTGAATGATTGAAAAAAGGTTCTAAATTTTATTTTAAAATTAAATTTTTATTAGCCGTGGAGTGACACGGCTAATTTACGGCGGCTGGCCCTAAGTCATTGGGACCTAGGAGGACCAGAAATCCGGAGTTGAGAAAATGAGTATTGCAGAAAAAATGGCTTCAAATCAGAAACAAATTGCAATATCTGAATTCTTTGAAAAAAATAAACATTTTTTAGGATTTGACACAGTATCTCGTGCAATAATTACAGCGGTTAAAGAAGCGGTGGACAATTCACTAGATGCTTGTGAAGAAGCAAGAATTTTGCCAGATATTGAAATTAAAATTGAACGCGTACCAAAAGCAAAAGATCAATTGATTTTTACTGCAAAAGATAACGGTCCGGGTATACCCCAAAAATCAATTGAAAATGTGTTTGGTAAATTACTATATGGAAGTAGATTTCATGCCATTCGACAATCTAGGGGACAACAAGGTATCGGAATTACTGGTGTTGTAATGTATTCCCAATTAACAACGGGAAAACAAACATATGTCAGATCAAAAATTGCTTCAGAAAGTACAGCAATTGAAGTACGTTTAGGCATAGATACAAGAAAAAATAAAGCAGTAAAATATAGCCAAGATCGGATAATATGGAGTGAAAATGATATTATTGTAAATCATGGATTAATGATTCGTACACATATGAAAGCTAAATTCCAAAAAGGAAATCAATCTATTATTCAATATCTGAAAATGACTTCAATAGTAAACCCTCATGCAAATATTAAATTTCAATATATCAATGCGGAAGGAGATATTGAAATCGAATATCATTGGAAAAGAGCAACAGAAACATTACCCGAACCTGTAATTTCAATAAAACCTCACCCAGAAGGTATTCACTTTGGCCAATTACAACGTATGCTAAAAGATTCCAAAGAAAGGCATCTCAAGAATTTTTTTGCGGTAAATTTTGAAAAAGTAAGTGTTGGAAAAGGAAAAGAAATTTGTAATGCTGCTGAGATTTCACCAGATGCTAAACCAAATTTATTAAAAAATGAACAAATAAATATGTTGATTAATGCTTTTCCCAAAGTTAGATTTCAACCACCACGTGTAGATTGTCTTTCTCCAATTCAAGATTTATTAATCAAAAAGGGCCTTTCAAAAACTATTGATTCTAAATTCGTAACAACTTTAACGAGAAATCCACGAGCAACCTCAGGAAATCCATTTCAAATAGAAGTGGGTTTAATTTTTGGAGGAAATATTCCATCCGATCAATCTGTTCAAATTTTAAGATTTGCAAATAGAGTTCCATTAATGTATCAACAAGGTGGATGTTTGCTCACTCAAGCGATAATGTCTGTTGACTGGAGACAATATGGTCTTGATCAATCGGGTGGGAAAGGGATACCAAAAGGCCCAGCAACAATCTTAGTACATCTTGCAAGCACAAATGTTCAATTTACCAGTGAAGCAAAAGAAGCTGTTGCATCCAATAATGATGTATTACAAGAAATAAGAAAAGCAATGCTAGAGATGGGTAGAAATTTACGTAGGCATATGAAAAAGAAAAAGAAGATGGCTAAAGCTCAAGAAAAATTTGACCTCATTAATGATATATTGCCTGCAATAGCAGAAAAAGCATCTGCACTTTTAAATCGTCCAGTCCCAGAACTTTCTGCTACGATTTCAAAAATTATGAATTCAGTAATAATGGAACAATTTACTTCATGGGATAAAGAAACTAAAACCACTAGAGTGAAAGGAATTTTATACAATTATACTGCTCGTCCAAGAGCTTATACAATCTTAATGAATTGGCCAGAAAAACAAGGTGCTGTTATGATTGATAATGACAGAGGTGGAAGAAAAGAAACTATTGGATTATGGGCTTGGAAAATTGAAACATTACAACCAGGTGAAAAAGCAATTATAGAATTCGGATTAGATAATATAGAGAAGGGTAGTTGGACAGAAACTGATGTTTTCTATCGTGGTTCTGCTGAAATAATTGGTGCAAGTAAACTTGATGAAAAAATATTAGAAGAAATGAAAAAACAAAATGATGATGATATTATTGAAGATTTAGAGATTATTGAAGAAATTGATGAAACAATAAGTAATGTTGGATCTAGAGCTATAAAAATTAATTCTATTTCAGATGAAATTCAAACAGAAAGTTATCAAACTACATTATTTGAAGAAGAGGAGGTAGATGAATGAGTAAAAGAAGAGAAGAAGGGGATACTAAAAAAGCATTACATTTAGTTGTTGAAGAAATGTATGACAAATTGAATAAGGGAGATACACCAACTATGACTCTTCCAGTTAGAACAAAATTAAATATTGACTTTGATAAAAAATTAGGTGTTTATAAATATGGAAAAAAGAAGTCTGTAAGAGATGCATCAAGTCTTGGTAGTGCAAAAAACCTTCTTAGAGCACTACATATGGTTGAATTTATTGATGAAATGATTGATAATGGTAAATCTTCTACACTTAGAGAAATGTATTATATTTCTGAAGGTTGGGGTTATGGTAAATTTAATACTCAAAACGAATCAAATAATTTGGCTGAAGATTTAGAAATAATAACCACATCTATGAGAGAAGATTTTCGATTACGTCCTGAAGAAGATGGTTCAAGAATTATAGGAAATCTCACAATTAATGAATTGAATCGTAGAGGAGAATGGATGAAAATAAACGCACGTGATGATGTGGGTGATTCAGGATACGGGGTGCCATATAATGTGGAAGAAGAAAAAATAGAATTATTAGATCATGATGTTGATTTTCTTATGGCAATAGAAACTGGTGGTATGTTTGATAGGCTTATTGAAAATGGATTTGATGAAGAATATCGTTGTGGATTAGTTCACTTAAAAGGTCAACCAGCACGTTCAACTAGAAGA
>CAZMJH010000028.1:0-9565 GCA_964566595.1 uncultured Candidatus Poseidoniales archaeon | reverse complement strand
CGTATTGATGAATCTTCTTCTTTAATTATAATTCCACAATCATTTAATTTAATCAATCTTTCAGTAAGAGCTGATTTTTTCAATTCTTTTTTATTTAATTCTAAATATTTTTTTCTAATATCTTTCGGCCTCACACCATTTTTTGTGAGGTCATCATCCTTTCCATATTCTGCCAATTTTTTAATTATTTGCAAAGTTTCTTCCAAAGCTGGACCACTTGCAACTGTCATTAATGGATTTCTAATTTCTGTACTAGCCCAGGTAGGATAATTAATTACTTGATTGTGTAATTTTTCTTTAGGTTTGAATTCTGCTTCACTTAATCTTAAATCGTATCCTCCCGGAATTTCTATAATTTCTAAATTAGGTATTGCAAGTGCTGAAGTAGCACTCCCAAGCACAATCCCATTTGGTAAATCTGGAGTAAGAACCATCACAATTTTAGAAAATGCTTTTGGCATTTTTATAATTCTAAATAAATACGTCCTCCATCTTTCATACCACTTTTTATGAGTATCTGTTTCTAATATTTCGTTATTAATTTCAACATCATATTTTTCAAATTTTCCTTTAAATATTGAATGGACATATTCATTTAAATTATTGCAAATTTGAGAAATAAGAGGGATAAAAATTATTTTTAGTTTACCACGACGTCCTTTTTTTAAATCTTCAAGATACCTTATAGCAGGAATACAATGGTCCATTCTCGAAAAAGAGGGGAATAATATCAAATAATCATTTTCCATATTTAATTCAGAATTAAACTGAATAATAAACCTTTTTATTAAATTATTCGATAAAAATTCATGTTAAGTATTGTATACATTAGTATCGTAATAATATTAATGAATAAAAAATTAAAGATCACGAAACATGCAATTACAAGATTCAATGAACGTATAATACCATTTTTAAATAAAAAAGAAAAAAGTTTTTTTACTAATATAAGTAACTTAATTCAATATCTTTCATCTCATTTAGATTTAGAAAAAAATAACATTAAAAAAAATAAATATTTCATACCCTTTTTCCGCGATAAAAAGCCACCAATTAATTTAATTTTAATTATTAATCCCTCAGAATCAATAATAATTACACTATGGACTACTGGAGTAAATAGGAAAAATTCAGTAAAAAAATTAATTTTTAATCTATAAATATAAATTAATGATAATAATTCATACAAGTATTTGTATACTTTACTATCGTAATAATATTAATGACCAAAAAAATGGAGAGGAGAAAATGACCCGAAAAACCCCCATTAATCGTAGAGATGGAGGTAAAACACCAATCATTTTCAAATTAATTTTAATTTCTCCAATATTACTGATATTAATGATGTTTATAATTGACCCCGTAATTACTAATACAGATCGTCTTGTTCGAGAACCAATTACTTTAGAGAAAAAGGAAGATCTGTTTTTTAATATTCTAGAATCTCCCGAGATACCTTTTAATGGGACTCATTTTGATTTAGTTCAAGGAGATGTATTAATTCTTAAAGCAGTTCCCTTCACTCATTTTTCAACAGAATCGTCAACATACTGTAATACGTATAGTACATACTCTTACTTAGATGAACAAAGTAGCTATGAGACTGAATGCTGGACGTCTTATTGGGATGTATTTAATTTAAAGATGGCTGGAATGAATTTTTCAATTACAGGAGGTTCTGGATTTATGCATACTTGTTTTAACGCTTTTTGTAATGTTACATTTATTGTTAGCGGGAATGATGTAAGTGGTGAACCATATTTTTATGGGGATCGTATAAGTGTTAGAGTTAGTGAATATAATTGGGTTCGTTGGTGTACTGGAGAGGTGAATTGCGAATGATAATTTCAAATCAAGATTATTCAAAAGAAAGCAGACCTTTTTTTGAATCTAATTTTATATTTCCATGGTGGAAATCAAAAAATGAATCAGAAGCGGCTTCAAAAATGGTAGAAGAAGCAATTATTGGAAAAAGAAGGTCTTTTCATGTTATTATTTCTACAAATCGTGAATTAAATATTAAATCTGTTTTTGATAGTTTAATTTTATCTACAGGCGATTCAAAACTATTATTTGCTAAAGATAAAAATGGAAACTCAATAATTAAATTAACCTATCTTGTTTTTGGTAAAAAACGTTCTAAAATTTCAACAAAATTAAAAAATTATTTTTCAAAAAAGAATAAATTTAATTTAGATATTGAAATCATAAAAATCAATCATAAAAAAACAAATTCATCTATATGTTCTTCTAGATTAATTGTTCAAAATTATATTAAAAGATTTTCAAAAAAAGGAAATCCAATAATTATTTCACTTGATGATGATTTGTGTTTCAAATCATTACATCCAGGAAAGAATGGTGTTTTTGAGGACTTTGCTTGGTCATGGTTTCATGAGATTTGGAAATTTTATGAAACAAATCAGGAAGTAGAAATAGCACTTGGAGATGTAATTGGAGCTCCTCCATTACCTGCTTCTTCATCATTATTAACTACATTAAAAGATATTTTTGCCATGATAAATTTAGAAAAAACCTCCCAGCCTAATTGGTCTGAAATTGATTATTATTATGATCTTTCAGAAGAAAGAACAAATTTTGATCCTTGGAAAATTGATGAATCAATTTTCTCTTTAGAAAAAAATAAATTACTTTACCAAATTTTGGTTAACGGCTCTTTAACAAGACCATTAGTAGCCATAAAAAAGTCCACAAATATCATCCAAAAAAATCGCTATATTCGAGGAGGAAATACAATATATTTTTCAACTAAATGGATTAAATTAATTGAACATCCTGAGATTCCGAGAAGAGGAGATACCGCGTGGTCATTAGTAGCAAAAAAATTCGGAGCTAAAATATCTCACTTCCCTTTCCCATTATTTCATCTTAGAGAAAATATAGACAATACTTTTGATTGGGAAAAAATTGGTGAAAAATGGATTAAACGTATGTTAGAGGATCTTTCTGGGGCATCTATTCAACGTTGGATGCTTTCTGAAAGTGATTGTAAAAATAAAGCAATTGAAATATTCCAAAAAAGAGTAACGGCTCAGAAAAAGATATTAAAAGAATCACAAAAATTGATTGAAAGGAATTTATTAAATAAATCTAATTTTTTTGAAATTTTTACCATTTTAAAAAATTTAATAAACAAATCTTTAAAATCTTTAGAGAATTTTATTAATGAAAAAGAACATTTCCTTTCATTAATTGAAAACGTAGAATTAGTTATTCAAAAAGTTAATACAAAGATGGAGGTTGAAATATGAAAAAAGTAATATGGACAAATGAACATAAAAATAGATGGATAAATATTTGTGATAAATGGATTAATTTTAAGGCAACAGAAAGTAATCCAAATGGACTTAAAAACCAATCAAATGAATTAATTAATTGGCTTAAAAAACTTGGTTTCAAAATGAAAATTATTAAAGATCCTGAAGCACCGTATCGTCCAATAATTATAGCAAAAAAACCTCCAAAAAATAATAATAAATGGATAGGTTTTTTCCACCATTATGATGTTGAAATGATTCATAAGGATTGGAAAACAAATCCTTGGAAATTAATTTCTAAAAATAATAGGGTATTTGGAAGAGGAATTGCAGATAATGTTGGACCATTAGTTCAGCGTTTAATGTATTTTGAAGAATTTGATAATGACGTTGGGGTTATATTAGTGATACAAGGGGAGGAAGAAATAGGCTCTCCTTGGGCCCATAAAACATATTCAAAATTAAATTTCCCTGAAGTGTTGATTTGGTTAGATGAAACTGGATATTTTTATAAAAATGGAGATCAAAGATTAATGAACATGGGTGATTCATTATTGTTAGATAACATTGTAGTGGGATTAGAAAATACAAATACAAAATTGGGTATTGGAACTAGAATTAGAAATCGATATTTAACTAAAGCCTTTGGATTAGAAAATTGTCCTTGTATAGCTCATTTATTGAATGATAAACCCTATTTATCCATAGGGCCTAATGATGATTTCACAAAAGTTCATGGGCCAAATGAATCAATGGATACAAATATTCTCCCTATTTCATTTGAACATTTAAATGTCGTTTTTAGAGAGGTGGAAAACCTTGCTTAAATCCAAAATAATAAATATTGATAAGAAAATGTCTTTGAATGAGAAAGAGCAAAAGATGTTTTTAGATAGATTAAAACTGAAGAAACAAAAGCCAACATATTCATATTTGTGTAAAATTATTTTAAAATTTTTTGAAATAGTTCCGTTTCAAAATATTTCTATGTTGACGGATCAAAGAAAACGTCCTTCAATAAGAAAAATAAAAGATGATGTTTTAATTGGAATTGGTGGCCTTTGTACAGTTAGAAATCCATTTTTATTTTCCTTTCTTCATAGTTTAGGATTTAATGTTAAATTTGCATCAGGGAGTATGCAAGAAGAAGATTGTCATATTTGTTTAATTGTAAAAATAGGAACTGATGAATATTGGGTAGATGTTGGAAATGGTTATCCTTATCTCTCACCGATTAAATTAGGAGATAATATAGAAATCAATCATCCATTTATTTCTTATCGTTTAACCGGAAAAAATGAGATTTGGCATGTTCAACATTTAAGGCCCCAAAAAAAGATTTGGAAAACAAATTATACATTTAAGTCAAAAGGAGTACCTTATTCATTTTTTGATCGCATGCATCATTTTCACTATACAGTGCCAGGATGGGGGCCATTTTTAACAGGAATTAGGGTAAACCGTTGGTGGAAAGAAGGGGGATTAATTATTCGTGATACTCGAGCATCATCTCCAGAAGGAGAAGTGAAATTAAATTCATCAGAAGAGATGCAATTTTGGATTGAAAAATGGTTTTTAGCAGATTTCATTACAAATATAAATATTGAAAAAGCATGGAAAATATGGAAGGAGGGAGATAAATGAAAAAAATGATTAATGAAAAAAGTTTTACAATGAATGATAAGAAGTTTATTGAATTTTATAATGAACATGGATGGGTGGTATTAGAAAATGTTATGGAAGAAAGTCAATTAGATTTGATATTAGGACAATGGAATGAAATGAAATTAAGATATTCTTCTGAAATGAAATTATCCATTGAAGATTATGAAAATGAAGTAAGCCAATGGAGAGATCTTTGGTTAAATGGTGGAGCATTTGAAAATTTAATTTTTGGAGAAAATTGTTTGCATAAAATTTCAATGAATGGAATGAGTTGGAAAGGAGTTAGGTTATTACATGATCATATTATTGCAAAACCAAAAACCGGTTCAAATAAGAAAATACCATGGCATCAAGATTCGATGTTTTGGCCCGTTGATTTACCCGGATGTTCTACTTGGACTGCATTGATGGATACTGGAATTAATGATGGTTGTTTAGAAGTAATTGACAAATCTCATTTAGAAGGCTGTGAACAACCCGTTGATTTTATGGCAAAAGAAAGAGAAGACTTTCCAGATAATTCGTTAAAGGTACAAATACCTGTTTCTAAGGGTTCAACGATTTTGTTGCATAGTCTTACTTGGCATCGTTCTTCACCAAACAAAGGCATTACTGACAGACCAGCCCATCTCGGATTATGGGTTCATGCTGATGCAAAGTGGCGTCCCGATCTCGTAGATTGGCATCCTGTAAATGATCATGTTGAATCAAAACCAGGTGAAAGGATGGAAGGAAAGAGGTTTCCAATGTTTGGAAAATTAGAAAATATGAACTCACCAATTATTGACATCCATTCTGGAACAGAGAAAACTACAGGTATTTCAATGTTTGACGCAAGTAAAATTGTAGGAAATCAAATTTCTAGAATAGTGGGAAAAACTGGAACTTTATCAGAAATTTTAGTTTCAAAAACTAATAGAAAAATTGTGATACAAAAAACAATAGAAAAAGGATTTTGTGATAATATTAAGAAATTAGAAGAAACATTACAAAGGTTATGGATTAGTTATTCTGCATATGCATTACATCGCGCAAGAAATGTGTATAATGATGCTTATGCGACTTGGTGGGAAATTGCCGGAGAATCGTGGTATAATATAGAAAATTAAGGAGGTATTATTTTGAGAAGAAATACGATAGCAATTATTGGTTCTGCTGGACCTTTAGATGAAAAAATTAGAAAAAAAGTTGAAGAATTAACATACGTTTTGTGTAAAGAAGGATTTGACATAGTAACTGGTGGTTTAGATGGAATTATGAGGGCAGTATCAAGAGGACATTTTCTTTCTCCAATCAAAACAAATTTGACTCATATTTTGCCTGGTTGGGGAAGAGATTGGGAATTAAACCCTCATCCTGCAAATATTATTAGAACAGATACTGGTTCAATTAGAAATCATTTTGTTGTACGTTCAGCGGATTTAGTAATTGCGATTTCTGGAGGTTCTGGAACACTTAGTGAATTAGCAATAGCTTGGCAAGAAAAAAAACCAATAGCAGTTCTTTTTGGTTTTGGAGGATGGTCCGATAAATTATCTAATGAAATACTCGATCATCGTAGAGTAAAACCAATTGAGAAATGTACAAGTATTTCAGAAATAATTAATTGGGCAAATTTACAAAGACCTGAAGGAGTGTTTAAAGGCAGATTAAATCAAGGATATTATCCCCATGAAGTTCCTGCATTACATAGAATATATGTTGGTTCTGCAAAAGGAGTTCAAAAAATCCATAAAAAATATGGTATGTCTATTGAATTAAATGATTTAAAAACGAGGCTTAAAAAATTAAATGAAACAGTAGGAATTTGGAATAAAAAATATTATACTAATTCTGTGTGTTTAGTTACCTTTGATGATGGATGGAAAGATGTATTGCTTTTAGAAGATATTTTTAGTCAACTTTCCAATTTATGCCCGGTATTATTTTTAGGAGAGAACCATTTTTCAAAAAATATTAAACCTTTACCTCTCCATAGATTTTATGAATATTGTTCAAAAAACAACATAGATCCAGAAGATAGAAAAAAAATTGGAATTTCAAGAGGAGAATTGAAAGATTTATCTGAGAAAGAACAACATGAATTTTTAGATAATATTGGAATTTCTGAAATGTTAAATCCTGAATGGCTATTGAATGAATCAGATATTAAAAAATTAAAAGAATCAGGATGGGTAGTTGCTTCACACGGATTTAGTCATGAAAATCTTGGAAAACATGAAGACTTGAAAAAGTCCATAGAGATTTTAGTAGAAAAAATCGAAAAAAGAACTCATATGCCTTGGTTAGCATGGCCTGAAGGTCGTTGGACAAAAGAATCGTTAATTTTAGCTAGAGAGTCAGGCATTCATCTTCAATTTGGATTAAAAGAAGAACCTCATGAAGAGCCACTTTTAGGTATGGTATTAAGAAAAATTTGGTGTTGAGATTGACTATTGAAATAATTAACCATTATATTTCTGGAAATTCAGAATTAGCTTCGAAATTAAAAAATATGGTCTTTAAAAAAAATGAAAACTCACGATGGTCAAAAATTAATAAACTAATAACTAAAGTAACAAATGAAAAAACCACAAATCATTATTTAAATATTTTTAAAGAAATAATTAATGACCTTTCATTTTGTTGTGAATATGAATCAAGAATTAAAACACCCGCTTCTATAAATGATGAATTAAATTATATTTTATCTGAAGAAATAAATTTGGAAAAAATAGAAGATTTTGTAGGTTTTCGATATTGGATTAAATGTGAAACATTAGATGAATACCCATTAAAGATGCTAGAAATTATTAGTAACATATTATCTATAAAGGAACTATCATTAAATGTTAAAAGAGTCAAAACTTTGTTATTTGAAGACAATCCACATCAAAAAATTAATATTTATTTTACTTTTGAAAATATAAATTTTGAAGTTCAAATCAAAAATTTAATGTTGAAAACAGCATTAAATAAAACAATATATCCAATGTGGCAAGGGCATATTAAAAAGAGATTTAATAGCAATAATATTCCATTCTATTCTTTTAACTTAGAAAGGGATAAATTTTGGGATTTAATATGCAATGCATATTCAGATTCGTCATTCCGTATAACTCAGAAAAAATTTGGTTGTAAATGCTTTAAAAAATGCGAATTAAGAAGTCAGATAAAAAAAATAAATTCAAAAAAAATATATTTTGAATTAGAAAAATTATTCTCCCCTCTAAAAATTAAAATTAATTACGTTTCTTAAATTATATTTCATATTTTTTTAACAATTTCAATGAATTCATTCCATGGTGCATTTGTTTGAATTGCAGGAGTTGAAATAGGAGAAATTGCTGCATTAAAACCTTGTTCTTTTAGAGCCGCAATTAATTTTTTTGGACTTGGTGGGCCATCGATATCAATCCATTGCGGCAATTCATCAACAGTGACTAATCCATTTGTGTCAACAGCATCTTTTGATCTGTGTAATCTATCAATGCTACGGATAACACCTTTGTTAGATCTTTCAACATCTTCTTTTTTCCATCCTGCTAATGAAATGATATGAGCATCATTTTCATGTGAAAGCCCACAAATTTCTAATGCATATTCTTCTGTTAATTCTTCTAAAACTTCTTCTTTTGCTAAAGGACCAATCCATAATGGACCACTGACCTTTCCATTAGCAAGAGATTCAGGAGGAGAATTATATGGTAAAAATACTCTAGGTTGAGGTATTTTAGAACATTTGAAACTATGTAATCCAGCTTTGATTGATGCAGCAATGGTTTTTGAATCAGGCTCATTTACTCTCCATCCTAATTTTTCATAAACATTCGAAGCATTCTTTTTTCCTGGAGTAACTAAAACACTCACTCTTGTATGATGACCATCAAATACAGAAATCAATGGTTCGATAGAACGTTCATGTCTTGCTGCACATTGAGCAATATTACCTAATAAAATTCTCATAGCAGTATCGTGAGCAACAGTATCGTTTACTGCATAGGCAGCATATCTTCTTCTAGTAACTTGAGGGTAAGTTCCACATAATGCTGCAGTATCTGTCGCACTAACTTGAAGGATTGCTTTTCTAGCTAAATTTTGCATAGCAGCATCAAGGAAAGGAATTGGTGAACCATAAGGATCAATATCTATCCATTGCCATCCGCCAGAATATACTAATTGTCTTAAATCGCCTTTTTGAATTGATAATTGATTTGTTTCAGCATTTTTTGGAGGATATTTTTCGTGATTTGCTAAAGCCCAAGATACAGATTCATCATCTCTGTCTACAGACACAACATCAATTTGTTTTGCAAGTTCTGAAGGCAATTCATTCAACCACCTTCTTGAACGTACAGAACTAGCGGCTAATCCATCTAAAATGCGTAATTTCCCCTCCTTCATCAACCATTTATTACGAATTGCTAATCCTAATAATAACGTACTTCTTGTTCTATTATTTGCCATTGCAACATTATGGAATACGGGTGAATCAGCTCTTTTAGCAGGACCAACACGCCATTCTCCCTGCCCTTCAACACTTGGAACCTGCAATAATGTACGCCCTTCAATCCAAGTTATTCCAGGCCATCCCGGCGGGTCACTCTGCAAATTCACTACCTCAGTAGTGTTCAAAGCATATG
>CAZMJH010000027.1:1331-9611 GCA_964566595.1 uncultured Candidatus Poseidoniales archaeon | reverse complement strand
GGCCCTTTCTCAAACTAAATTGGACTCATTGAATGGGGAGGTGGTTAATCTTGCTTTTGGGGGCACTATTACGGTTAACGATCTTTATTATGGAATACGTGAAGCCTTAGTACAATATCATCCGAATGTTGAATCCATTGAACCAATTTATCAAGATAAGAGGTTGGGCGATATTCTTCATTCCCATGCTGATATTACTATAGTAAAAACAAAATTGGGATTTGGGCCAGATGTAGACGTTAAAGAAGGGCTCTTACAGACAGTAAAATGGTACAAAGAGAATTAGATTTGGTTGACATGCATATCAAAATAACGATGAATGATGGTTTACTTTTATTTGAGTTTACTTTAGAAGAAGATGAACCTAAGGCAGGCAAATCGGCAATGGTTTCATCATCATTTTATGTTCAAGGGCCACATGATTGGAGTTTAGATGAAATTCATCCAGATCATTTAGCACTGAGTTCTTTATTGGTTGTGCGGCCTTGGTTTAACAAAACCCTTTCCTTCTCTTTTCCCGTAAGTCATCGTTTTTCCGAGGCTTGTAAAGCTATGAATATTAATGTGCAACCGGTTGATAAAAACATAGATCCATATGACACAATGCAGGGAAAGTACATTGCTCTTGCATTTAGTGGTGGCGCAGATTCAACAGCAGCCTTATCAGTATTGCCTCCATCTACAATACCTATTTTTCTTGATCGCCCGATAACCCCAGGTTCACTTTATTCGAAAGAAGCCGCGCTCTTTTCATGCAACAAATTAATTCAATTGGGATATGATTGTCAAATAATTCCATGTGATTTGGAAGAAATAAGAAAACCTATCGGCTTTCCAACAGATCTTGCAAATGGGGTGCCTGCAATATTGTTGGCTGGTAGATTGAAAATATTCGGGATTGCATACGGTACTGTCTTAGAATCTTTGTATGGAATAGGTCGAATAATATTCAAAGATTACGTCACAACCAACCATTATGCAAGTTGGTGGGATGTGTTTTCATCTGCAGGATTGCCATTATCATTTCCTACAGGTGGAATAAGTGAAGTTGGAACTGAATTGATATGTTCAAAATCAGGGATTGGAAACTTAGCCCAATCTTGTATTAGGGGTCGCCCCAAAGAGCCTTGTAATTTTTGTTGGAAATGCTTTAGGAAAAAAACCTTAAGGGCAGCAATTGGAACTGATGAACTTAATATTTCAACGACATTAGAGTTGCTGAAGAGTAATGAAGTATGTAAAAAGTTAGAGCAGTTGCCTATTTCCCACGAGAATGTATTAATTTATGCATTTTCGAAATTGGATTTAACTAATTATCCAAATGGTTTTATTCAGCGCTTTAATCATAGTGATGATTTGAGTTATCTTGAACATTGGTACGCTCCATCAGTTGATTTAATTGATGATAGAATCAAGGTGGAAACAGAAAATAGAATCATTTCATTTATAGGAAAAAACACGGTTGCCGACGAAAAAAATTTGGAGTCGTGGGACAATACAGCAAGAATCAATCGTCTTGAACCTCTTGTGGTAAATTTGTTGAATGTAAGTCCCTAATTAAAGAGCACAATTCTTTTGTCCCATCCTTGATAGTCATCTCCTTCATTCTTTCAACTAACTGCATTTGATATTTCTCATCTAATATCCGTTCTAGTGAAATTGAGATGAAATCATCGTCGGCTAACGATTCAATTAATATTAATGGTAAATTCTTAGTGCCGAATTCCCTATAAATAGAATCCAGATGAGGTTTAGAATCAACAATACATATTGTTGGTTTATTCATAAGGAAACACGAGTGAATATTATGAAAGTCTGGGGAAATTAGGCACGCGTCTGATAGGGAAATGGCTTCATTTGTGGAAAGTGTATGTGAGTAAATTATTTGCTTATTTAGATTAAATTGTTTTGGTGTCGAAGAGCTTAGACATAGCAGTACGATGTCCTTGTGTAAAAGTAATTGCTGAAATATTGATTCATATTCAAGGATCTGTTTGCTCATTTGGACAAATATTATTTTCTTCCCCTTTGTATTGAATTTGTTATGCCACGCTTCAATTTTAGCATCGTTTGGATATTTACCTATAATAGGGTTACAAAATATAGTCCCACTAACACCTATGATTGAATCAGGGTCATCTCTTCTAGAAATACTTGGATGGATAATAGCATCGAATGCGTCAAAACCATCTATTGGTAAGGATGGTATTTTGAAATTTAATGGGGATTCACGCAACCAGAAGCAGTTCATTTCAGGTCTTATTGTAATCGCATTTATTACTCCACGAAAAGGATAATCACCATCAAATAAAAAACTTCGTGGATGATATGTGTCAAGAATTCCTGAAAGAATACGATGACATTTTTTATTCCATGTTCGTGGATTCATTTCTTTGATATTCCCCCTAGATGGTATAGAATATAGGATACTACCATTATTTTTCTCAAAGATTCTAATTTCACGATCATTCGTCACATGCACAGTTTGTATTCCATGCTGCCGTAATTCATATAGGAGTCGTTCCATCCTCTCAAAATGTAATCCACGTGATGATTCAGCAGAAAAACCAACAATACAATTCCGAGTAGGTTCTTCTTCTTGTGTATTTACTGCGTGTTTCTTTTTAAATAGACATTCTAGCAAAAATTTAGTTATGGTGATTGGGAGAACTGGGAGCAAGATGGGCCGCTCAATAGCCTGCACGAAGAGTATACCAAAACGAAACGAAAATGAATTTCTCAGTCTTGTAATTTCATCCCTCAGCTCTTTTTCTTCCCGAGGTATTCGAGTTGTCTCAAGGTACTTGTCCACAGATACGGGAATTGAACGGGGTTAATGATTTGTGTGTAATATTATCGGTTCAAGACAAATAGGATGAGAGTTTTTATTGAGTTCGAACTTTTGCAAGAATTTATGCAGGGGGTCATTTCATAGTTTCCAAGTCTTCTCAAAAATTTCAAAGAAGTGGTCTTCGTCTTCATCATACAATTACAATACTTGGAGAAAACGTTGAAAAACATTCGTTACAAGGATTTAGTCTTGGATATAAAACAGTAAAAGAATATTATGATGCAGGTGAACATGAAGAAAATCTCAAGAGGTACCTCCAGTATGCATTTCAGCAAGAAATAACATCAGCAGACGATTTCTTTTTAATTGTACGTTCATTATTGATTTTGAAAAGAACAGGGGAGGCATTATCTGTATTAAAAACAAATTATTCTTTAATTATTAAGGATCGGATTTTATTATTTGAATTCATTTTATTATGTGGGCGAGAAGGAGATTATATCTCCATGCATGACGCAATTAGCATATGTGAAAACAGATTTGGGATGGACGGAATCCATGCAAAGATTTTACAAGCCTTAATTCATTCTAATTCACCCCAACTCACACTTGATAGTTATATTAATAAAATGAAACAGCGGTATAAGGACAATGCTCCTTATGAAATATTGCGGGCTGCATATCCCTCGCGGCATGTTATTTTGATGCAAGAATATATCTCGCACCTTAACAAATCCCCCCGCCATCAAATATTATCCCTGCGTATACTATTTGTTCTTGGAAAACGAAAGAAAGCATTAGAGTTATTTTCTCGACTTGAACCAAAAACATTTACCAAAAACCAAGCACGTGAAATCATTAAACTTTCACTTCAATTAGATCCTAAAATGGCATTAAAAAAATGGTCTAAAATTGCAAATTTGTCGAAAGAAGAGATACATTTAGAGTTTTCTCGCAGTCAATTGTCATTTGGAATTTCCGAAGGAAATTTTACAATAGGCCTGGAAGGCTTGAAATTACTTCTTTCACATGAAAATCCAACTATCACCCAAATTATGCGGCTGATACGCACTAGTGATGATTATTTAGGTACCTTCAAGGGTTTTCTAAAAGTGGCGGAAACAAATGGTTTCATGCTTCAAATGGTAATTGAATTTGGTATGAAATATTCATTTGAAGAAATTTCATTGGTTGCTCTTCGTCGGCTAGAGGGTTTGATGTTATGCGACATAGATAATGACACTTATCAGAAACATTACATTAAGGGGGTAATAAATAGTGGTGATGTTTCACTAATGGCAAGGGCATATAAGCAAATCCAGCACATTTCAAATCCAGCACTAGAAGTGTTTGAATTTGCTGCTTATTTTTCGGAGATAAGATCAATATTTAATTTAGAAATAGATGAAATAGATTATCTAGATGTAAATGCAATAGAACACTTAGTACTAGGTAAAATAGCAAAAGAATTTCATTCACCGAAGCCAAGGTATGAGCCAATCAATAATCATGTTTTAATTGTAAATAATTCTGTGAAATTTGGTGGTGCAGAGCGTCAAGTGGTTCGTTGTCTAGGTAATCGTAATTTTTCAAAAAGTTTAGTTGTCTGGAATATGCAAGCTAATAATTCTGAAAATTCATTTATTGATGAAATTGACGAGATGGGGGTTGATATTTATGATTATTCGAAGGGCCGAAACCCGCATAAAAATGTATATACTGAGGATGTGGAAAAACTAATTGATTTAATCCCCCAAACTCCCCCATTAAATCCTGGTATATCTAAAAAAATATCCAATCTCATTGAAATTATAATGGAACAAAAACCAACTACACTTCATTTATGGCAAGACACAACAAATGTCCTTGGAGCAATTGCTGGTGTTCTTTGTGGTGTTCCAAAAATAGTAATGTCAGCTAGATCTTTACCACCCTTCGCCCTACCAACAAATTCGTTTCCCAACAAAGGCCCAAATTATTATTACAACAATCGTTTTGTTAGGAGAAATTACCAAGATTTATTGGAAAACAAGCGCGTTTATCTTTCACATAACAGTCAAAATGGCTTGGAAAAATATGTCGAATGGTTGGGGGGTTTTGAAGATAAGATGTTGTTATTACAGAACGGTTTTGATCTCTCACAATATAAATCATATCCTGTACCACAAAAGACGAACTCACCATTTCGTATTGGAACTGTTTTCCGATTTGTTGATGTTAAACAACCGTTGTTATGGTTAGATGTTGCAAAAGCAGTAGTTTCCAAAACTGATGCCCCAGTCATATTTACTATGGTTGGAGATGGGCCCTTACTAGAGGAGTCTATGGAATATGCAAGAAAAATTGATGTTGTAGATAAAATCGAATTTCTTGGATATCGTGATGATGTAGTTGATTTATTGAATACATTTGATCTATTTTTGTTAACTAGTTTGGTTGAAGGATTGCCAAATGTTTTGATTGAAGCTCAGGCAATGGGCATCCCTGTTGTATCAACTAATGCTGGTGGTGCAAATGAAACATTTGTTGACGGCAAATCAGGACATCTAATTACCACTTTTGAAGTTGCTGACATTGCAGAATCAGTATTGCAAGTCATTAAAGATATTGATTTTCGCAAGGATGCATCTCATCATGCAATAAATCACATCAAGTCAAAGTTCAGTTTGGAAACAATGCATAAGAATTTGGAAAAAATATTGTTCGAGGGCGTTCAATGAAAGTACTACTGATTGCAGATCGTCCTGGGTGGGCATATGATATTCTGGCTCAATCCATACAAAGTCATTCGTTGAGCCATGATATCGAAATTGAGTACATTATTAATATCCGTAGAGATCCATCCTCTTTTGACTTAACCGAATATGATGTGACTTTCTTTTTCCTTTGGTTTGATGCGATGAGATATGGACCATCAATGAAAGGTTTTGAATTTAACAAAACATGTGTTGGGGTGCATTCTCATTCGTGGATAAAGAGGGGAATGACCGTTGAACAAACATCAGACATATGCAATCAATTTGCTGCAACAGGATACATTTCGAGGAAAATAGATGCTGTGCTAAATCTTGACAATGGTTTTTTCACTCCAAATGGTGTTGATAGGGAATTATTCAAACCATCACCTTTACCTCCTCTATCTGAAATCAATTTCATGTGGGTTGGAAATCCATCTTCAGCACATCATGGTCACAATAAGGGATACCATTCTATTGTTGAACCAACCTGTCTTGAACTGGGAGTGAAGTTGTTAACAGCCACTCCAACAAACCCCATACCTCGCAATGAAATGGGTGATTTTTTTGCACAGAATCATGTTCTTATTTGCACTAGTGAACATGAAGGCGGGCCCATGCCCATTTTAGAATCACTAGCATCGTCTCGCCCAGTAATTAGCACAAATGTGGGCATTGTTCCAGAACTTGTCGAACATGAAGTAGATGGTTTGATTATAGAACGTACACGTTCAAGTTTGAAAAATGCAATAAACATGGTTCGCGAAAATCCGGATATGTTAGTTAAAATGCATCAAAATTTATTGGATAAAGAATTCCCTCGTTATAATGAAGTAATGGCGGAGTCATATTGTGAAATGTTTGAATCAATAATTCAAATGGAGAGGTAATCTCATGCGGATGGTATTATTTCATAAAACTACTGCAATATGGAATAAAGCATCATCATTAGGGGAATCCAAGAACAGCGCCTCTAATTTTCTTATTTTTGATAAGAAACCACCATCATTTGAGCCGAATCAGGAAATGATGGAATTTTTTGATACAGATATATATATTCAAATGTGTAAACAAATTTGTAAGATTTTAGGAATAGGAGAACTTCATATTGTTCAAGGATTATTGGATGATGAAGAAAAGAATTGGACAACACATCATATCGAGGGATATTGTAAGGTTGATGAAACAACCACATATTGGTGTGTCAATAGTCCGGAGCAACTCTTGGGATTTGTTGATGCTGATATTATTTTTTCACGTGGAAACTACTCCATATTGCATAATTGGCTAGCTCAAAAAAATAATTTAAATGATCAGGTTTGGATACATTATCCTGCCACATCACTTCGTTACCCACACCTTGAGAGATATGGGTTATTAACATCTAAACTAGTGCGCCAGAAAGCATTACAATCAAAAATTGATACGATTTTAACAGGTATGAGGATAGAGCATAAAATAAGTGGACATCCATCATCACCTGAGGATTCAATCAAAGTATTACTTGAAAAATTTACTAACGAAAGAAAACAGGTATTGGGCGGACCTTATACGATTGTATTGGTGGATGATAGTAATAACTTGGACATTACATCAATCGTACACCCCGACTCTCTTGTTTATAGATTTGTAAAACCAGCATTATGGACATTGGACGAAATTCCTTATACTAGGCCTTATGATTTGATATATTGTGGAACCACATTACAATCAACAAAAAACCATCATGCTTTTGGACAATTATTAGAAAAATTGGACAATTGTGCAGATAGAAAACTAACAATAGTTATTGCAGGAAATAAAAAGAATAGTGACATATTAACAAAATATCTTGAACATCCCTATAGGAACCTAGAACTTCTCAACATAGGGGAAGTAAGTAGGAGTGAATTACAATTGTTATTTAGTAAAACAAAATTGATGTTGATCACATCAGGGAGAGATGCTAATCCTAGAACAATTCAAGAATCTCTTGTATCTGGGGCACGAGTCATTGCCATAGATACTTTGAGTGATGGTTTTGAATTCTTAAAAAATCATCCATTACTTGGTGAAGTATTGAAATCCGATGTATCCAGTTGGTATTATTCAAGGAACGGGAATTTAGAATTTAGGCCAAATATTCAACTTGCAAGTCTATTAATGATTGAAATCAAAAAATCACAATTCCCTGATTTGGTTGCAAGTATTGCTCGAGATAAATTGCATCTTGGTAAATGTATGAAAAATCTGTGTAGGCTAATCAAATCAGTCCAGTGAAGTATTTTTTAGTAGTTGACTATATTTATTGTAAATGTCTTTTGGCTCACCTACATCTACAACTCTGCCCTGTTCCATCAGTATAATCCGGTCACAAATTTCCATCATAAAACCTTGAGAGTGTGAGACAATAATCACTGTGCCCGACTCTTTAATCATTTCACGAACTCTTTTCTCACTTTTTTTCCTAAAGGATGCATCTCCAACACCTAATACCTCGTCAATGAGAAGTATGTTTGGCCTAAAGGCAGTTGCTACAGAGATTCCTAATCTAGCTTTCATCCCAGATGAATATGTCCTTATTGGCCGTGAAAAGTGGTGGGTGAGCTCCGAGAATTTAATAATATCATCTATTTCAGGCTCTATTTCTACCTTCTTCCATCCCATTAAAGAGGCGTATAGATAGGTATTTTCCAACCCAGTCAAGTTTTTATTAAATCCAACTCCAACTCCTGCTAGTAGGGAAATAGTCCCAGCAATTTTTACTTTCCCCTC
>CAZMJH010000027.1:0-1321 GCA_964566595.1 uncultured Candidatus Poseidoniales archaeon | reverse complement strand
ACCAGCGACAACTTTCAATAAAGTGGATTTACCTGACCCATTTCTTCCTATTACACCAACAATTTCTGAATCTTCGAATTCAAGATTAATTGGACCAATACTTGAAGGCTCAAGCCCTTTCTTTTTTTCATATTTGGATTGCGGGTAAGATAATTCAATATTTTCAAGAGTTAGAACTTTCAAAGCCCCACCACCATTTTATGTGCTCGCATATAGAATGTAATGCTACCTACTAAGTAAAAAATCAATGTAATTCCAAAAAACATTGTATAGCCGTATAATGGAATATTGCTTTCTTGTCCCAATATAATATCGCGCATATTTGTTATAGGAACAATCACTGGATTAAGGTGGGCTAGAAAGAGGAACTTGCCTGTGCCGAACTTTACAGATAGCATTGAGTAGGTCCACATAACTGGAGATAGGAAAAAACCTACGCGCGCCACAAATTGAACAATATTTACTAAATCTGGGATTCTAACAGCTGCTGGTGCAATAATTAGTCCGAGAGACGTCCCACACAATGCTAAAAGAAAAAGAATTATGGGAACAAGAATATAAGTTGATTGTATAGAGATATTGTTCAAATAAATAAATGGAATAAGTGCCAACAATGACACACAACTTAAAAAATAATTAGTTAACGTATTACTAATAGCAAAAACAGATTTTGGAATTTTTGTAAACTGAAATAAAGATGCATTACTAACTAGAGTTCTTGTGGTTCCAGTTAGGCAACGAGCAAAAAGAGACCAACCGATAACACCAATCATCACAATAGCGGGGTACAAGGGGTCAGATCTCCCTACAATGATACCAAAGACAAATGAATAAACTAATGCCAAAAGTAATGGTTCAATAATAGCCCAAGAATAACCAAGAAACGGTCCCCTAAAACGTGAATCTAAATCTCGCCGAATTAACCGAATAATTAGTTCGCGATTACGATAATTCTCACTAATTAATGCAAATGGGGCATGAAAAAATCTCTTCTTCGCCCACATAAGTTGTAGTCTTGGTCGATCAGCAGATGTATTCATACATTCCCTCCAGCCTTCAATTTCAAAACCCAACTGCTTCCAACCCAAGTGTCAATTGCTTGTCGGGCATAGGCAGCGCTCTGGACAAGAGTTTATCAATCACATTTATGTTAAGAACCGAAAATCTTCATTTTCGACCCTGTGAAATTAACCACGAATAAAGTTCCTGCCATTGTTTCCCCACAACCTCAATTTCGTGACTTCTAGCCAACTTAATGCCTGCTGCAGACATTTCATCCAATGCTTGGCTATCGGCTAGTAAGGTGCTGATTTCTTGTGCC
>CAZMJH010000026.1:0-9616 GCA_964566595.1 uncultured Candidatus Poseidoniales archaeon | reverse complement strand
GGTTCTATGTGCCGATTGCTTTGAATAATATGCCTACTTCCAGCAACCATGAACCTTGAATTAATTGAAAGTTTAACTACTGTTTTTTGTGGTTTAGCAATTTTTGGGTTCACTTTTGTTGCAACAGCATCGAGAAATCCAAAAATTGAAACATTTGTACAACAAATGATTTCCATATGTTGTATTGTTGCAGCAATATTACTTTCAATTATTGCATTTAATGATGGTAGTATTTGGTCCTCTAAAAAATTAGTTCAACCATTGATTGCTATTAATTTAATTATAATTATAGCAGCAAGGATAAATCTTCGAGGAAAACAAGTATCGCAAGGAATGAATCCCCATCAGATCACAAGATTAAATCAAGAGGAATAATTAACGAAGACGTTTGGGTGTATAGTCAAAATCATCTGTGTTTATAATGTCTTTTTGTGGAATTGATTCAAGAGGTGTAGTCCTTTTGACAATGTAGTAGGGAGGTTCTGCAATTTCTTCTTTTGGTATTTCTTTGAGTACGTTTTTTGGTTTATTTTGATTAAATTTTTTAGTAAAAATCATTGCAGGCTTTTTTAATGATAATGAAAACATAATTATCAGTAGGAAATATATTGTCCATGTAGGTATTAGTATACCTGAAGTATCTTCTATTTTGTTTGTTACTTGTTCAACACCATCATGCATTCGTGAGAAACTAAATGCTTTACCAACATCTTCTGCAAGATCATTTTCTTCGATAGGATGTTCTTCAATTACAAGTATTGGAAGTTTTGCAATTGCTGAAGGAGACTCTTGAGATTCAACCCAAAGTTGAACTTCACCTCCACTAAGACCTAATTTTTCACCAGTATTGCGGATACTAAACATTGTCATATGTCCTTGTTCACCATTTGCTTGAAGTACAACGTCTCGAAAAACCCATTCTGATGAAATACCATCTAATGGCACCCATTCTATTCTAATTTGCACTGAAATGTAATCCATGGGATTTGTTACTTTACAAAAGAATGAACTTTTCTCTGAAATTATGATTGTATTGGATGCTGGCTCACATGCAATTAATAAAACAGGTTTATGCCTTAAACGATCATCAGGCCAATAATCAATATTTGTGGCACCAATGGTTGTGTTATCTCCAAATCCATCTTTGTCAAAATCCTTCCATTGTGTTGAATCTTCAATGAAGACATCGGCTCCATTATTTATTGTCCACTCATTATCTGGATTTGACCATCCATCACCATCCGAGTCAAGACATCCGAATCTATCTTTTGTAGAATTTCCATCTATTTCAGGACAATCATCTTGTGTTGTAGATTGAGCTGTTGCAGTATTAATTGATGTAATTGAAAATAGAACAAATATCGTCATCAATACAGTTTTAGATTTGCTCATAAAACTATCAGAGGTTGAACTGTTATGAAGTATTGTCTTCATTTGCATCATCAGATATCTTTTCAGCATCTAATTTTTGATTAATAAATTGGCGCATAAATGGAGGTAATTCCCCATTTACAAAAACAACATCATTTACTTCATCTAATTTCATTAAGGAATAATAAATTTGCATTGCTGTCATGGGAGTCGATGAGCATCCTGTACATCCACCTTCTAGAGAAATCATCACATTTCCATCACTTGTATCTATGACGTTTACAATTCCATCGTGTTGATCTAAGATTTCCTGAACAGGCCCAATAGATGCATGAATCTTTTCAACATCAATAGTTCCCATTTATTCTCAAACCCTCTGAAAAGATTCTACTTATTCAAATCTACGTATAGAAAATCAAATAGAGGTTCTTATTTATTGAATGTTAAATGCGGGTATTAATATTCGACTTATTGGCTGAAAGATTAGAATTTGGTCATGGGGGAAATATAGAGATGATTAAACCGTTTGTTGAAATTTTTTCAGAAATTGAAGTGTTATTAGTTACTCCTCAATATGAGAATTTTGGCAGGAATCAAGATTCACAATTAGAATTGAGTAAAATTAGTAAAACAGATGTTCCTTATTGGGATGATGAAGTAGAGTTTAATACAATAATAACAGAAACAATAGGTGATTCTACAATCCGATTTATCCGAATTTTCACACCTTTGGGAAATATAGGAGAATTATCTAATTGGTTTAAAGAAAACGGAGTTTGTGGAGTTTATTGCTCAGGGTCAAGACGTAATGTATCACAACCAGAACCTTGGATGGAGAATGCAAAAAATTTATTGAATGGAGCTATAGTGGCAGAAATACCACTTTTAGGGATATGTTTTGGGCATCAATTGTTAGCTGATGCACTTGGAGGATTAGTTGGTAGGGCCCGAAAAAGAACAGATGCAGTTTTTGATTTAGAATTGACAAATTTAGGATTAAATGACCCATTGTTTGATGGATTGGTGAATAATAATATGAAACCAGTTATATTATACACACATCAAGATTATGTGGAAAATATAATTACTGGACAAAAGCTAAAATTTGCATTATTAGGTTCTTCTGAACATTGTGAAAATGCAGCAATTAGAGTGATGGACGAAAATGAGGAATTATTACTTGCATGGGGTGTACAATTTCATCCAGAGGCAAGTAAGGCTAGAATTAACCGTTCGTATGATTTAGGGCATATTTCATTAGAAGAGAAAGAAGCATTTAATCGAGATCATGATGGAGCTAGAATACTAGATAATTTTGCATCGATTGTTTATTCGGAAAATAAGGTTAATAGTGAAAAAGGTTAGAGTATATGTCTCTGTTTACTATTCCTTAATATACAGCATTAGTGAGCCAAAGGACGGTGAACATATTTTGGAGATAACCGAATTACCATTAGGTGCTGGAGAAATTGGTGTAATTGTTGCAGGATTAGGTCTTGGAATAGCATTTTTATTATACTCCCAATTATCTAGTAAAAAGATTGAAAATGAAACAGTTGCAAGTATTGGTGAGAAGATACAATCAGGGGCAATGGCGTTTTTAAATGCCGAATATAAAATTCTGATTATTTTTGTTTTAGTTGTTGCTGGACTGTTATATGCTGGAGGGGAACTCAATGATGATCTCGGTTTAGAGGTATCTATTTCATTCCTTCTTGGTGCATTTTCTAGTGCATTAGCTGGAAATATAGGTATGCGTGCAGCAACTGCTGCAAACACAAGAACAGCAATGGCTGCAAACACAGATGGACAAGGTGCTGCATTACAAGTTGCATACAATGGAGGTGCAGTAATGGGACTTTGTGTGGGTGGTTTAGGATTACTTGGGATTTCAATTATGTATATTTTGTTTGGAGAAATTAGTACAATTACTTACATTTCTGGTTTTGGTATGGGTGCATCCAGTATTGCTTTATTTGCTAGAGTTGGTGGAGGTATATACACAAAAGCAGCAGATGTTGGTGCCGATTTAGTTGGCAAAGTAATGGCCGGAATACCTGAAGATGATCCACGGAATCCAGGAGTAATTGCAGATAATGTAGGTGATAATGTAGGAGATGTCGCTGGAATGGGCGCAGACATTTTCGAATCATTTGTAGGTTCATTAATAGCAGCTATGGTAATTGCTTCAACAATTATGTGGGGAGATTTAGGAGTAATGGGAAATGAAGTAAATGATTTAAACAATCATAATGAAGTTTTGATGGTATTACCGTTATTGCTTGCAATTATAGGTTTCCTCGCAAGTTTAGTCGGAGTATTTTCTATGAGAATATTACGTGAAGGAGATCCTGCATCTGCATTAAGATATACTACTTTTATTGGGGCAATACTCTTTTGGGTAGGAGGTTACATTGCTTTGAGTGTATTTGATTTGCCATTACAACCATTATATGCAATTGTCGCAGGAAGTGTTGTGGGAATTTTAATTGGATTGGTGACAGAATATTATACTTCAACAGAGAAAATATTTGGTATTAATCCACGCGCAGTTATGAGGATATCTGAAGCTTCAAAACGAGGTCCTGCAACTAATGCTATAGCAGGATTAGCTGTGGGTATGGAAAGTGTATTTTTACCATTGATTTTGATTGCTGTTGGTATATATGTTTCTAATTATTTTGCTGGCGTTTATGGAATAGCATTGGCTGCAATGGGAATGTTGGCAACAGTAGGAGTAACAATGACTGTTGATGCTTATGGTCCAGTTGCAGATAACGCCGGAGGGATATCTGAAATGAGTGGACTTGGTGAAGAAACAAGAAAAATAACAGATAGTCTTGATTCAATAGGTAATACTACTGCAGCAACTGGAAAAGGTTTTGCAATAGGTTCAGCTGCTTTAACGGCACTTGCTTTATTTGCAGCATTTACCACTTCAGTTGAACACTATCGTGGTGAAGAAGTTCAAATTTTATTAACACAACCAGAAGTAGTTATTGGTTTGTTGATAGGTGGTAGTTTACCATTTTTAATTGGCGCATTAACAATGAGTTCTGTTGGACGTGCTGCTGAAGAGATGGTTGATGAAATTGTAAGACAATTTGAAATTATGAAAAAGGCACTTAAGGGTACAATGAAAGAGGAGGATCTTGAGGATATTAACAAATGGCCTGAAACAATAGAAGTTAAAGAGGATGGTGAAGTAAAAATGTATCCTGATTCAGAACAATGTGTTAAAATTAGTACAGATTCAGCAATACGTGAAATGGTTTTACCTGGTGTAATTGCAGTATTTAGTCCGTTGGTTGTGGGTTTTGCATTGGAAGCGGAAGGACTTGCTGGAATGCTTGCTGGTGCAACAGTTACTGGAGTATTACTTGCATTGTTCATGGCTAATGCAGGAGGCTCTTGGGATAATGCAAAGAAAGCAATAGAGGCTGGAGAACTAGAAGGAGAATCAAAAGGTGGCGAAGCACATTCTGCTGCGGTAATTGGGGATACGATTGGAGATCCATTCAAAGATACAAGTGGCCCTTCATTGAATATTTTGATTAAACTAATGTCCATAGTATCTTTAGTAATAGTACCTGTGATCGTTTAATTGTGGGTGTAAGTATGCCTCAACGGCGGGCAAATAGTAACAAACAATTAGTTGGGATATTAGTACTAACTATGATGTGTATTTCGGGTTGTCTAGGTGGTTCAAATACAAATAATAATTCGTATAATTCTGAAATTGTAGTTCCTGAATGGGATTTAGGAGATTGGTGGATGTATACATTTACAACTCCTGAATTTGGTGATGTAACTACAAGATTTGTTGTAACTGAAATTGATGCAGAGGAAAATACATCTTACATGCTTGGAATTACAAATCAATTAGAAGCACATAGACATGCTTTGTTAAATTTCAATCCCTTTTTAGGACGGATTACTCATAACAATTTGTCAGTTTATGAGACTGGAATACCTCAATCTGTACTTAGTTTTCCTCTGGTTAATGGTAAACAATGGTCTTTTGATTTGTTCGGATTTACAAATTGGAATGCTGAAATAATTTTGATAGAGAATAGTGTAGCATATATTGCCGCGTCTCATGAGGAGGGAGGAATAATCACATATTCTTTCGATAATAATATAGAATTTTTATCTGGATTTTTGTGGAAAGATAATGATGAAACAGTAAAAATGGAAATGACATGGTCTGGACAAAAAGGAGAAGATTACACTGGTGAAGCTTATTTTGTAAGGGCATATGATTTGAGAAATGAGTTGTATGAAGGTAATGATGGAGAAGCTTATGATTCCATGTTTTTGAATAATGGCCACCCAAGTGATGGTGATTTTGATCATTTATACATTTATTTAGATGTAGAAATAACTAGTACAGCAACATCACATGGTTCATTTACAATTAAAGATCATCAGGGAATTAGTCCTAAAACTGAAACTTGGAATGCAGGAACCTCTGAGAAAGGATCAATTTCTGTAATCCCTTCTCAATCAGGTGAATATTCTTTAACTGTAACATGTACAGGTACTGATTCAATAATCCACGTAATTATCGTTGGTGGATTAGAAACAACCTGGGAACTTTAGGTGTGAAGTTATGCCAACTCTTTTGATGTTACATGGCCTTACTGGTGATGGAAAAATGATGGAGAAATTTGCAAAGAATATTTTACCCTCAAATTTCACACTCATTACTCCAAATGCGCCATTTAAACATGAGGATAGGGGTTATTGTTGGTGGAAATATCCTGGGGGGGATTTAGAAACTTTACAAGCTGAGATTCATCATTCAATACAATATTTATTAGAATTAATTCCCAAGGATGGACCAATAATTATTGGCGGTTTTAGTCAAGGAGCAGCATTATCTTTGGAATTATTATTTTCAAGTATTAAATCGCGGATTTTAGGAATAATGGTGCTTGGATCTAAGAGTGTTGATATTTCAGATTTAAAATTAAAATTAAATGACATTCAACCTGCAAAAATATTTTGGATGCACGGAAAAACAGATCAAAGAATAATTTTTGAAGAAGGAGAAAAAGTTGTGAATATTTTTGAAAATGCAAATTGGGATGTTACAAGAATAAATCATGAAAAAGGACATATGATACCCACTGAATTTCATAATGAAATTTTTGAATGGTTATCTTTGTTCAGCCATTAAATCATCAAACCCACCAATAAATCGGGGTTTATCTTCTCTCAAATCAAAAATCACAGGAACAGTTCTATGTCCTGTTTCTTGAACAATCACATTCCTTTTTTCAAAATCTTTAGTTAAATTTATTTCTGTGAATTTGTATTCATTACTTTCAAAGAATCTTTTTGCTGCAACACAATAAGGACAAAAATCTGTAGAATATATTAAAAAATCTGAATCTAAATTTTTTACATCTTCATTGATTATACCTGTCATTATTTCTTAGCGGAATTACTCGATTTTAATAACCCTCCGTTTTTTCAATAATCACGCCTTGATAATCAACACACCAATCTATTAGCATCCATCCTGCTTTTTCACAAGCACTTTTCGTTTCCTCAATTTTATTATGATTTGATAATAATGCAACAGCACCTCCTCCACCAGCACCCATAACTTTCCAGGCTGCAATTGTATTTTTTTCTATAAGTTCATCACAAATATTTCTTACAGGATTATTGATTGATTTAGATAATATATCCGTAGTAGATGTGACTTTGTTTAATATGTCTCGTATGTGATCTCGCCTATCATTTGATAATGCAACAGCCATTTCTCTTGCTAATGTTTTTAGCTGATGTATTGCATCTATTGTTTCAGAATCATCTTGGTTGAATTTTTTCCAAATGGGAGAATGTACTTTTCCAGATTCGTGAGGAATTTTACTATGTGCTATTATGAGATGTTTTTCTAACCAACGTATTGCAGAGGGCATTGGTTGAAAGGGCAACTGTTCTACTTTGTCATTAATGAATAAAAGATGTTGAAGACCCCCAAAAGCACTAGCCCATTGATCTTGTCTTCCTACTGGGCCACCAAGTAAAACTTCTAATTTGTGTGCTATTTCTGCAGATTTTTCGGGAGAAAAACTGTTGTGAGTAATACAAGAAAGTAATGCAACATTGATTGCACTTGATGTTCCTAATCCAGTTCCTACAGGAACATCACAATAATAATTCATTTTTAAGAACCCATCTTTGTCAATATTTAATTCTGCATGGGCTCTTTTGTTGATTGCTATATTTACGACTTCACCAGGGAATTTTTCAGTATAATCGTTAACATCACTCCAACCTCCTGCTAAATCGATTCTTATGGGGGCACTGGCAATAATATTTACCATATTATTCACCATATTCTAAAAATGATTTCAAAGAGGAATTTTCTGGATTTAAAGTATTAGTAAATCCGAAATCTAAGGGGATTCCACTTACAGTGCCTACCAGACCCGTAAGAAGAAGATGGTTTCCAATTGGGCGTTCATTTCTCGTTGGAATTAATTTCTTTTTATGTATGTTTTTCATATTTCTTTTCTTGAAATCTATATTTGCTTCTCTTAATGATTTATTTGCAACCCAAATATTTGCTAACATTGATTGTGCTACGCCAGACAAGTCAATATTGTTAGATAATATTGGTTGAACGGTGTATGTTCTAATCCATTTTTCATTCCATTCTTTTGAGTCAATGTTTTCATGAACGCTTGGCCAATCTATTGCACTATTTGGATTTAAAGACCATGTTTTTGAGATGGAATCATCATTCATCATAACTTCTAATGCGGCTCTAATCATTGGATGTTTAGGCTCTTTCCTATAGGCTCTATCTATTGTTTCCTCAGCTGAAAATGATAATCCACAATCAATTTCAAGTAATGCTTTTGCTACTAATCCCCCTGGCCAAAAGTCATCTTGAAAATTTTCTTCCATCCACATTTCTAGCATGTCTAATGCATCTTCACTACGTTTTTCAATTCTTAATAATGCAATATCTCGCAGCAATATTTTGCGAGAAATAGGTGTGTTTGTTTTTGGACCAGAAATATCTGGGGAAGGTGATTTTTCTGAATACCATTTTAATAATTCTAAATTTCCTTTTATTGCACTACTGATTTGTATGTGGTGTATGTTTTTCATATCAAATTTTATTTCATCAGGTGAAAGTAATGAACCTATCCAGTTTAAGATTAGTCTTTCTTGAGATTGTTCTGGTATTGCTTTGAGATGGTGTTTTGCTTCTTTATAATCTCTTGTTGCTAAATTTGCAGCTATAAGTGCTAGGCGAGCAAAATCATCATCCCCTCCTTCTAAAGCAAGTAATTTGTCTGACAATGTTTCCGTAGATTCCCAATGCCCCGAAATCATTGAAAAGGTGATATTTGATCTAAGTTTTGCGATTAAAGTTTCATTATCATTTTTATCTAATAACTCTTCATATTTTTTGAATGCTTCTGTAATTTTTTCTTTTCGAATCAAATCAATTACATTTACTTCTTGAACACGAATTTTATTTTTTAATGTTGTAAGTTCTATCCTTTTGGTTAAATCTACAGCATCAAATTTCATGGCATTTAATTTCTTTAATTTACCAAGTGAGAGGAGCCATACAAAAAGGAAAATAACTTGGCCCGCTGAAGCCATCATCCATGTTAATTCTTCAAGCATATTTTTTGTTGCAATAGTACAAACATTTGTTTCTAAATTTCCACACGCATCTCCTTGAGGTAAAAACGATGAATCCCAAAAAGTCATCAGTGCTAATGCAAGTAAAAACATAGATTGTCCTGCGAATCCACTAAAACAAAAACTAAGGATATCTGCTTGTTGAGCACGTTCTGTTCGAATTAATTTGTTGTCTGCAAGTTTCAAACCTGCTCTTCCAGAGATATGTGTTACGGCCAAAAACATTGTTCGAGCAACCTCAAATACGAACGCAATACCAACTACCGCAATATTCAAAATCAAAAACAATAATACCGCACTTACTAGTGGTTTTCGAATTATATCTATTTCAATTTTACTAAATAATTCAATTGCATAAAATCCAAGAATCCCTCCTTCTTCCATAATGGATCCTTGTTCTACAATATCTCCAAATCGAAAAACATCATTACTGTGTTTAAATTTTTCTGGAATTAAAAATGTAGCAAAAAGAGAAATTAATGTATTTAATGCAGTAATTGGCATAGTAATTGCAGTGATTAAAACAATTGTAGATAGGACTCTTCCTCTACGTGATGGAATTTCA
>CAZMJH010000025.1:0-9776 GCA_964566595.1 uncultured Candidatus Poseidoniales archaeon | reverse complement strand
TGGGCTAGCAGATAGTCATTATTTGGATTCAACACAATGGCGTGATACTGATGGAGATGGTTATGGAGATAATCCAAATGGAACTAATCCTGATAATTGTACTAACGTTTTTGGAAATTCAACTATTGATGTTTATGGTTGCATTGATGGAGACGGAGATGGGTATAGTGATGCAGGAGACGCATTCCCCACCAACCCACTTGAATGGGTTAATTCTGATTTAGATATTTATGGTGACAATATAGATGATTGTCCAACAGTGACTGGTACATCTACAATTGATCTTGTGGGTTGTGTTGATTCTGATGGAGATGGATACAGTGATACCGGTGATTTATTCCCTGTTGATCCTAATGATTGGAATGATACAGATTCAGATGGTGTAGGAGACAATGCTGATGTGTGGCCAAACGACAATTCAACAGCAAATGATACTGATAATGATGGATTCCCAGATTCTTGGATGCTAGGATTTACAAATTCAACTGTAAATCCAAATTTGGTTTTAGATGATTGTCCTAACGAAACTGGAAATTCTACATTAGGAAATTATTCTGGTTGTATAGATACAGATGGTGATGGTTGGGCAGATGTAGAGGAAGATTTTGATAATGATGCAACACGTCAATTTGACGATGATAATGATGGATTAGATGATGTTTTAGATGATAATTGTACAGGACCTTCAGCAGTTACAAATTGGGTTTCTAATAGTGTAACAGATTACGATAGTGATGGTTGTAGAGATTCTGATGAGGATCTTGATGATGACAATGATGGCATAGATGATTTAGATGATGCATGTCAATTAGGAGATTTTGGGTGGGTTCCAATATCAATTACAGATTATGATAGTGATGGCTGTCAAGATTCTCAAGAAGATTTAGATGATGATAATGATGATGTAATAGATGCACAAGATGCTTGTCCAGCAGCACCTTATCTAATCAATTGGGATGATACGGGTGGTGTTGATACAGACGGAGATGGCTGTGAGAATTCTGAAGATTCTAACGACGATAATGATAATTGGAATGACGATGATGATTATTGTAATTTAACTTGGGGTAATTCAACTATTGATGTCTATGGCTGCATTGATACTGATGGAGATGGATATAGCGATTCAGGAGATGCATGCATAACAGTCGTAGGCACATCAACCATAGATAGAGTGGGTTGTGTTGATTCTGATGCAGATGGTTATAGTGATTTAGGAGATGTATTTGAAAATGATATTACCCAATGGTCAGACTTTGACAGTGACGGATACGGTGACAATTGGGCCAATACTTCTTGGAATGATACATTTGATTCTCTTGGTTTTGGTCAATGGGTAGATGGTGCAACAACTCCCGATGCATGCCCAAGTATGTTTGGAACCTCAACCAAACCAGTACATGGGTGTACTGATTTTGATGGAGATAATGTAACTGCATCTTCAAACATCAGTCTAAATGGGGGCCCTTCTTATGATCCGGATGATACGGATCCGAATTTAACAGGTGATGCAGATTTAGATGGGTTTGGAAATGAAATAGATGCCTGTGAAAATGAATTTGGAACTAGTACCATTGATCTTCAAGGTTGTCCAGATACAGATGGTGATGGTTATAGTGACTCAGGAGATGCATTCGTACATGACTCAACCCAATGGTCAGACATAGATGGGGATCAATTTGGGGACAATTCGTCTGGCAACAATAGTGATGCTTGTCCTGATGTAGAAGGATATTCTTGGATAGATCGAAATGGTTGTGTGGATGGTGATGGTGATGGTGTTAGCGCTCCTGATGATAATTGGTTGAGTAATACCAACGGTGGATTTGGAGATGATGATGATAATAATCCACTAGTCAGTGGAGATATTGATAGTGATGGTGTGGATAATGTTGATGATTTGTGTCCATCTCTTCCAGGGAGTATTAACGCAAATAAAGCTGGATGTCCAGACACTGATGGTGATAATGTTGCAGATGCCTGTTCTTTAGTGGAAGAGGCACTACCTTGTACTGATGATTATGCAGATGGTTGGGATGAAGCGCCATATGATATTTTATCATTTGAGGACACATTTGCACCACCAGTAACTGTAAATCTTCTTTTAGAAGATGAAGATGATAAGGGTGGAAATTTATCACTTGGTCTTACTTGGTCAAATATTGACTGGTCAAATATGCAGTTTTATGATCAACCAATTTTAGTGCAGGTAATGTATTCGATGACAGCTGAGTTTACTTGTGGTGTAGATGGAACAGTTGCTGAATTTGACAACCAATTATTGTACTTACCATCAGGACTTACAACACCCCCATCAGAACTAATAATAACAGGATTGCAGAATGGGCAACAATACTATGTCTGTGTAATCGTAAGTGATTGGAAGAATAATGAATATGTAAGTGAAGTTCTTGGTGCTATTCCAACTATTAACGAACCTCCAGCCTATGGATACAATGGTTCAATAAAGAACCAAGTTGCATTTGAAAATGAGGATTGGATAATCAATTTGTGTGATTATTTCAATGATGTGGAAACGAGTTGTACAAATTTGCAATTTAGCGTTTCAGCAGACATCGAAAACCGTATATTCATAGGATCAGGTTCCTCAAATGGTATTGCAGAATGGAGGCCTGCTGTTGGAGATACAATACTTACAAATGTTACATTTACAGCATGTGATGAAAAAGGAGTATGCACTTTTTCAACAAATTTAATTAATATTGGTGTTGAAATAAAGACTGAAACTTCTGATATCACAGAAGATGGAGTAGTAATTAATTTACCACTGTTGGGAGAAGTAAATCTTGATCTTGATTCGATATTTACTGCTGTAGGTACCGCTGGTTTTGCAATTCTTACAGTATTTGCCACAATGTATCGATTCACTAAGTCAAGGAATACCAAAAAGAGGGTATCACATATGCTTAAGAGAATTACAATTTCTAAAACAACAATAGATCTTGATAAAATATCTGATGAAATAAATAAGTTATTTACATCAGATAAAATTGATCATAGTAATTACAATGTGCTAACTCAGAGCATGGATCGTAAGAAGGAGAAACTCAAAGAGAATTCAACCCCATCTGAGATAAGTACTGATTCTGAACCACCTGCACACATCAAAGGTGAAGTCAGAGATGATGGATATGAGTGGATACAGTATCCAGAAAATAGTGGGAAATGGTGGTTTAGAGTTCCGGGTAGTAATGAATGGAATGTTTGGAAAAGTTAGAAGTCATTTTTTCATAACATTTTTTAGTAATTAATTCTGCCCTTTAACCATGGTCTTCAGTAAGGATTTATCTGATTGGATGAATGTGAGTTTTGATAGGGAATGGTTAGAAGAAAATATTAGATGGAAAGATTTTGGTACCGGAGTGCGATTAGGAAAGTTAGCAAAAGAAGGCTCAACTAGTCTTGTATTGTATGATGTTGTTAGTGATGTTGATGTTGATGCTTTTATGCCACATAGCCATCCTGGTGGTGAAGTTTACATTGTTTTAGAAGGAGAAGTATGGGATGAAGATGGTACATATCCAGAAGGAAGTATTGTTTGGATGGATCGTGAAACAACTCATAATCCACGTACACGTGGTCAAACTTTGATTTTGGTATTATGGCCAGAGGGAGTTAAGGCTGCTTAATCATCAAACACTTCAACATCTCTAGATTTTAAAATCAAATCAGTAAATTTCGAATTAAATTTAGTCGCTCTTACAATATGATTGTCAATCCAATGATAATTTCCTCCTCTAGGTTTTCCAAAAACAATGCCATGATATTGGAATCCATGTTCTTTTAACCATTCTTCGGTTACTTCACGGTGTTCTTCGGTTCTAGATGTAAAAAAGAAAATTATGTGACCCTTTTCATACCATTTATTAATCATCTCAAGTGCATCTGGATATAATTTTGCATCCTTCATTCGCCATGGTTCTTCATTAGGGATGTCATCACAAATTGTACCATCTATATCAATTAAGTAATTTTTTGTATCTGCTGGAAGGGCAGGACTTTTCAAAATTCCATCAGCATCCACTACTTCGTTAAGTTCTGTCACATGTATGCGTTTCCTACACAGTTCTTGAATACTAGCCCTGATTCGGGATAATATCCGAGCCAACTTCGAATGCCTTTAAGGCGACAGTAAGTAATGAGCTCAAGGATGTGTGTACATGGGTATGGATCAAAAACTCAAAGCGAAATTACAACATCAAAGCTATCATTTAGTTGGCGAACATGGAGGAGTAAAGGTTTGTCATTGGACAAAAGAATCATTATTACGAGACAGAATGTGTTACAAAGGGAAATTTTATGGTATAAAAAGCCATAATTGTTTACAAATGTCTCCAGTTGTAGATCAATGTAATTTAGCATGTTCATATTGTTGGCGAGAACCACATATGGACACACTTGAATTAACAGATCAAGATCCTTTAGAATTACTTTATGAAAGTGTGCGAGCGCAACGTAGACTCTTGTCCGGTTTTGGAGGTAATGAAAAAGCCGACAAAGAAAAATTAGCAGATGCTCAAAACCCGAAACATGTAGCAATTTCTCTTAATGGAGAACCTACATTGTATACAAGGTTGGGAGAATATATTGATGAATGCCACAAACATGGTATGACTACAATGTTAGTTACAAATGGAACATTACCCAAAGTATTAGAAAAATTAGATCCATTACCTACTCAACTTTATGTTAGTGTTGATGCACCAAATAAAGAAGTTTTCAATCGTATTTGTAAACCTAAATGGAATAATGCTGCATGGGATAAATTTGAAGAAACAATTGATTTGTTACCAAGTTTAGATACACGAATTGTAGCTAGACATACGCTAATTAAACATGAAAATATGTTTGGTTATGAAAATGAATATGCAAAATTGGATGAGAGGGCACAACCAGATTGGATTGAAGCAAAGGGCTATGTGCATGTAGGTCATTCTCAGAATAATTTCGATATGGAAAATATGCCCTATCATGAAGAGATCTTGCAATTTTCAAATACATTGGCTAAATTAACAAATCTTAAAGTGTTAGATGATTCTAAACCAAGTAGAGTTGCTTTAATTGGAAAGGAAAAAATCCCATTACCTATACCTGAAATAATTAAAGAATTTCCAAAAGATTTGGGAATTGCTCCTCCAATCAAACACTTACCATTAGTATAATTTTAAGCAGGATCTAATCCTAGTAAAATTTTAATTTCTGAACGAGTTTCTACATTAACTCCCAAACTTTTCATTGCTCTTGCAATCGCTTCTGCTTGAAAAATAGGAACCCATCTCTCTTCAATGCGTTTTTTACCGTTCTTGGCCCATTTAACTCTATTATCTTCATTTTTTGCTGTAAGAATTGCCTCTTTCCAAGAGTTCATATTTTCATTATTAGTTGGCCAGGGCAATCTTCTTCCGTTTTCATTATCTGTAATTGTGTGAGTAAAACCTGCTTCATTTACTACTAATGCGGGAGTACCCACTAGAATTGCTTCTATTGGCGTAAGTCCAAAACCCTCGCCGCGGGCAATACCAATTAATGCAGTTGCATTACGAATAAGTGCAATAATCTCTTCATCAGAAATTCTTGGCATAACTATTAATTCTGCAGATAATTTTACAGCTTCTTTTTTCAAACCATCAGTATTTCCTCCTCCTATGTGCACTAGAGGAAGTTTAGAATTATGTGCAATTTTCAATGCATCCAAACTTGCTTTCATAAAACTTGCACGACCAATTGTAATAAGATATTCACCATTTGGTTTATATTCGAATTTTTCCCATGTTTTTAATTCTGAAGAAGAGGGAACAGTTGACCACAATTTAGAATCTACAGAATGCCAAAGTACACCTACTCCACCTGATCTATTTTCATCATCACGGGAAGGATAATTCCCAGCCAAAAAATCATTATTTATTACATTCCATCCATGTGCTTTTGCTAAACGCCTAGCACTAGTGGGCGTGTTAGAAGAAATCGAAGTATTAGGGCGATTCCAAAGTTTTTTATGCCATCGCATATCCCATTTTTTGTGATAAAAAAGCATCATTTTAGTTAACCAAAGAGGGCGTACTAATTTACCATCTAATTCTCTATGCAGTACATCATCATGAACTCCTCTATGCATTTCAATAAGGAAAGCATGTAAGGGAATGTGTTCTGGAATTATCGATAAAACTTCTAGAGATCCTGATGCCGAAATAAATATTGCATCAGCATCATTAAGGGTGTTTTTTAGATTATTATTTTCTACATCATTTAGTAATTTTTTCCATGCCTTTAATTGAGTTTTACCAGTTTTTACCAATATTTCATTCAATCCACCTTTTGGATTAATCCAAGGAGTAGTGGGGGTGATTAATTCAATATTGTGTTTAATAAAAAATTCACGAACTTCTTGTGGTGCATTTAATGTAACAAATGTGATATTCCACCGTTCTTTATGGGCTGGAATTGCCGTTAATATTTCTCTTTGAGCACCACCTAATGGCGACATATCATTATGAAACCAAATTAATGATGGCAATTTATTCATGATTTTCCCCCTTATTCATTTAGAACTCGAATATACAAGTTCAATATTTCATTTGTAACATTTGACCAAAGATATTTTTCTGCAGATTTATTCCCGAATTCACCCCATTCTTTTAATTGTGATTTTGAGGCTGAAACTAATGAATTCATCATATTTGACAATTCAATTTCAGAATTAGAACTAAAGGTAAGCCCACATTTTGCATCATCAACCAATTTTCCTAAACCGTTAACATCTGACATTATTACTGGTAATTTATTATGCATTGATTCTAATAAAACAGTGGGTAAACCTTCAAACTTTGATGGAATTACTATTCCTGTTGCATTTTCAAATAACCATTGCTTTTCTTCCTCAGAGACAACACCTAGAACGTGTATATGTTTCGAATGAGAGATAGACTCAACTCTTTTAGATAACCAATGTTCTAATTCACCTTTTCCAGCGATAATTAAATCGAAAGCTGGTTTAGAGTTAAATCCTACAGTTTCCCATCCTTTGAGAAGGACATCCAATCCCTTTTGTTCAGATAATCTACCGATAAAAATTAATTTGGGGCGTTCATCATCTATGTTTTTAGATAATTTTGAAGGTCGAATAGATGAATTTTTTATTTCTACAAATCCATTTGGAATTACATCGATTTTTCCTTTAACTCCTTTTTCCCGTAATAATTTTTCAAAATAAGGAGTTAGAACAATTTTTCCTTGTGATGAATGTAATGTACTTCTTCCTTGAGACGCCCATCTAATTTTTTTGATTAAATTCGCAATAAAACCATGTTTGATGTAATCATTATGATAGGTTGTGATTACTGGTTTTTTTAATTTCCTTCCTCGTTTCAGTACTTGACGAATCATTGTAGGAAGTGTATCGTGTAAATGTATTAGATCAAATTCTTCAAGATTTAGATGATGCGTCGAAACAACAGGATCAACATCACCTAAAATTCGTTTTGGAGGTAAACGAATTACTTTTATTCCTCCTCTTTCAAATTCTTTTTCATCATGTTCAGGAACATCTGCACACCAAACAGTTACTTTATGACCCTTTTTTACCAACTCTTTTCCTATATGTTCTACGTGTTGATTTCCTCCACCAATATGTGGCCAAAACCACACATGAACTAGAAGAATGTTTAATTTGGCATCGGCCTTAACAGGTCCCATTATTCTAAAAGCAGAAGTCAACTGTTTTTATACAGTTCCTGAATTTTTATTGTGACCATTCGGTCCATTCACTATTACTCCCAGCAAATCTATACCATTTTCTTCCATCATGATCTAACCATTCATATCCATCATTACCAGTATATCCAGTTAGTGTATGTGGTGGTTTTAATGAGAAATTATTTCCTGCCATAACTCCCGTTTGTTGATTAAATTCTAACGATTGCAATGAAGAACGTTTATCTTCTATTTTTTACCTAAGAACTTTTTTTTCATATCATCCATCTGTTTTTCAGCATTTTTCTTTGCTTGTTCGACAACATATTCAGTAGCCTTCGCTTTTGCTTGGTTTTTTGCATTATTTATCGCACCACCTGCGGCTTTAGAAGCACCACTTGCAGCTTTTTTCAAAAAACCTTTTTTTTTCTCAGCGTCCCCAGTCATGTTTCGAGGAATAGACACATACACATTATCCTATTGATTAAACAAGATTTTCAAGCGAGTAGTTCATCTAACACCAATTTCTCGGCCTGTCATGGACCCCATTGAAACAGTCGCATTGGTAGGTGCCGGAACAATGGGAAGTGGAGTAGCACAAAAGGCTGCTCAAGAAGGATTTAAGGTTCAATTGATAGATAGAGATCAGGAATCTATTGAACGTGGAATGGGCATGATTAATTCTACACTTCAAGAAGCAGTAGAACGTAGAATAATGACATCAGAAAAAGTGAAAAATGTTTTAGATAATTTAACACCAATTGTTGATACGAATAATGTAAATATTGCAACTGATATTGTAATTGAAGCAGTATTTGAAGATTTAGAAGTAAAATCTGCTGTGTTTGAAATTATAGACAAGAGTTGTGCAGAACATACTATAATTGCGACAAATACATCTTCACTTTCAGTTAATGAGTTATCGAAATCTACAAATCGACCTGAACGATTTATTGGTTTACATTTCTTCTATCATCCTGCAAAAAATCGTTTAGTGGAAATAATACCTGGTGATGACACTAGTATTGAAACACTTAATCGTGTGGAGCAATTTTGTAAAAGAATTGGAAAAGTACCAATAATTTGTAAAGATAAGCCCGGTTTTGCTGTTAATCGATTTTTTGTACCTTGGTTAAATGAGGCTGTGTTAATTTTAGAAGATAATCTTGGAACACCAGAGCAAATTGATGCAATTGCTAGAGAAGTGTTTGAAATTGGAATGGGACCATTTGCTTTAATGAATGCTACAGGATTGCCCATTGCCCTGCATTCTTCAGATTATTTATCCGAACAACTTGAAACACCACGATTTAGCGGCGCATCTTTGTTAAGAAAAACAGTAAACACAGGAAATAAGTGGATCTTAGATGAAAATTATGAAGAATCTGAAAATAAAGAGGTAATAAAAAATAGATTGTTAGGAATTGCATTTTTAGTTTCGACACAAATTGTTCAAAATAATATTTGTAGATTTGAAGATGTAGATTGTGGAGCAAAAGTTGGTTTGCGTTGGCAAAAAGGGCCATTCGAATTAATGAATGAGATTGGAATTGGAGAAAGTAAGAAAATAGTTAGAGACTTTTCATTAATGGCTGGAAAAGGATTGGAAATGCCTCAATTATTGGAAGATAGAAATGAAAATTTTGAATTTCAATTAGTGGAAGTGAAAATGCAAGGGAGTATAGCTAGAATTCAAATCAATCGTCCTGAAGTAATGAATGCATTAAATGAAAAGGTAGTTGGTCAATTAAAGAATGTTATGGAGAATTTAAATGAAAATGAAGATGTTACTACTATTGTATTTGAAGGAGCAGGCAAAGCATTTATCGCTGGTGCTGACGTCAAATTTTTTGTTGAAAAATTAAAAGAAGACTCTTTTGAAGATATTTTAAAATTCACAGAAGCTGGCCATGATTTACTAAATACAATTGAAAAATCAACGAAAACAACAATTGCGCTTACAACTGGAATTACCTATGGTGGAGGATTGGAGTTTGCTTTGGCTTGCGATTATAGAATAGGAACTAAGAAAACAGAATTAAGATTTCCAGAAACAGGAATCGGAA
>CAZMJH010000024.1:0-9837 GCA_964566595.1 uncultured Candidatus Poseidoniales archaeon | reverse complement strand
ATAGGGAAATATTTCTGTTCCATTTTCTAATTCGGGAGTATTTACTGGATCGTAAAATGCAATAATTTTTGGATCGTTTGTTGAATTATCATCATCTAAATCATCTAATCCTACATGCATTCCATCTATTCCCGTATCGATTATTGAGACAACACTTCCAGCACCAGTATAACCTGTATCTTGCCAAACTTGTGTAACCCCATGACTTTCAACAACATGATCCATAGCTGTAGTTAATCTACCATCTAATTCTACAAACACTACACCAGGAAGTTCTACTAAATCATTTACATATTCTAATGGTATCCTTCCTGCCATTGAATGAATTAAATGATAACGAAATTGAGTTTGAAAATGCAATCTTTCTTCTAGCATTAATTCATCATCTTCTGAAGGTAAATGATCAAAATCCACAATCACACTAATCGTATTTTCAGAATCTAACCAACCTCCACCTCCGCCTCCAGCTGCAGCAATTGGAATTGCATCATGAATTCTATCTCTATCAAGATCCATATTGGTAGTCTCCCACCATGGTATCTCATCCAGATTTTCAACTTGTAAATCGGGTGTTGGATTTACAGCAACAACAAGTGGAGGTAGTAAAAAAACTAAGATTAATATTAACGCAAAAACACGATGTCGTATCATAAGCAACAAACCCTTGGGAACGTTCTATTTTTTAGAGATAACCCTCCCATTAAAGCATTACACAAATAAATGAATGATTGTAGCGGGACTTATGATTCGGCATTTGAATTCAATACTTCTTGTCTCTTTAGTGCTTTTTTCATGCTTTAGTGGCTGTTTTGGTAATGAAGAAGAAGAAATTATTGAAATTGAAAATGAAGAATCATGGAGATCTTATAGTGTCGTTTCCCCAATTGATACCGGAATAAATGTATATCATGATCATTTTAGAACAAATGAAACCTATCCTCAAGAAATATTAGATGGATTAGGAGTTAATAAATGGTGTAATCTAACATTTGAAGGTAGTTATTCTGAACGTGTAGAAGCGGATATGGAAACTTGCTGGAGTAATTTAACTGCAACTGACATTGTTTATTTCCCTGGTACAAAAATTATAGGCACTTCCCCTGATGGTTATGAAGAATCAGATATTTTAATTTTAGATGACCCTCAAGATGGTCATGGAACTGCGGTCACAGGTGCTGTATTAAATGCCAATCCTGATGCGGTTATTTTCTTTGTAGAAGGATTTAGTGACAACGCTGTTTTAGCAGCTGCAAATCAACCATTAGTAGATGTATTAACAACATCTTTTGGTCCAATTGCATCAGTACCTGTTCCAGGTATAGAAGATGCTACTAAAGTAGCCGTTGTTACTTACAAAAAACTACATGCAGGTGCCGCAGACAATTCACCTAGTCCTGCCGTACAAGATAGTACTGCGGGCCCTCCTTGGAGTATTGGTGTTTCTGGATATGCAGAAGAAGGAGATGATCAAAAAGAAACTATGAGTGGTTCATATCCTGATGTTGCTGCTGATTGGACCCAAGTACTTCCAAATCATGATGATATCGATGGATATCATGAAACATCAGGAACAAGTTTTGCAACCCCCAGAACAGCAGGATTATTATCAAAAATAATTCAATCATTACGTGCTGAATTTAATGATAATTCATCCGGCGCAGATCCAATTTTACGAGGAGGTTTACTTGTCAATGGAACCATAGGTAATAATACCACATTTACATTAACAAATGATGAAATTAGACATGCATTGAATTTGTCTGGATGGTATCCAAGTTTCACATCTTGGGACCCTACATCCGGTACAACTCCAATGTCCCCGATTTTACCATGCACACAGGTTGGTTGGGGTGTTGTTAACGAAGACAATGTAATTCCAATGATAGAACATCTAAATGAAACGAATACTATGCCAAATCGACCCTCAGATGTGGTCACATGCATGGAATTAAATCAAGAAATGCGTCAAGCATATTGGGGTTAAATTCACTGATTTCATTGGTAAGACTCAAGAGGTTACACGATGTGGTGTGTATGTCCGAAATGTCCAATGCACCTCACGTACCAATGATTCCTAATGAGAATAAATATGATTGGGATGCGATAATTAACGAAAGAGAATTCAAAGATATCGCCATAGAGTCCAATGCTATTTTACTTGATGTATTAAGAGATTCAACGGGAATGTTAGGTGTAAAACGTGGTTGTGATATGGGTACTTGTGGTTGCTGTGCAGTACTTATTGATGGTGTACCAAAATTATCTTGTTTAACATTAGCTGCTGAAACAAAAGGAAAAAAAATTACTACAGTGGAAGGATTAGCAGATGGCCATCACCTACATCCAATACAGAAAACATTTGCTGAATGTGGTGGAAGTCAGTGTGGCTTTTGTACTCCTGGGTTTCTTGTTGTAATCTCAGCGTTATTAAATGAAAATCAAAATCCAAATGATGAAGAAATAAAATCAGCAATTGAAGGAAATTTATGTCGCTGTACTGGCTATCAACAAATTGTACAATCGGTTCATGCAGCAGCAGATATTCTAAATTTAAATGAAAATATGGAAGACAATACAAGCGCGAAAGTAGATCCTCATCCAGGTATCAATCGTGAATATGAATGAGGGTTAATAGTGTCGAAAGAAATGAAAGGTTACCGCCAACAACCGGGGAAGCTTCCATTTGCAAAACCTGGAAGTGGTGGAAAGGACTCTTTCAGTAATTTGAGAGATTTAGACATGATTCCAGAAAGTGAAGGTGGAAAAAGACCTCAGCCAAAAGGAAAAAATAAACATGATTCATTACTTACAGGGTTGTCTGTAGGAAAAAGAACTCCTCTAATCGATGCTAAATGGAAAGTTACAGGTCAAGCAAAATATGGAGATGATATTCGCCTTCCAAATGAATTGATTGGAAGAATATTACGTTCACCTCACCATTATGCTAAAATAAAAAATATAGATACTACTGATGCAGAATTAGTACCTGGTGTTTTAGCAATTGAAACCGGGCAACAACATACCGATTTGTTTGGAGTACTACCAGTAACCAAAGATGAACATGCTATGGCCGTAGATAAAGTAAGGCATGTTGGTGATTTAGTAGCATGTGTTGCTGCTGAAGATGAAGCAACTGCGTTGGAAGCATTACGTAAAATAAAAGTAGATTATGAAATTCTTGAACCAATCCACAATATGAAAAAAAGTTTGGAAAATGTGGAACATCCAATTCATGATCGTGGAAAATATCATATCGGAAAAAGTAATGTTCAAAAAAGAGTTTTTCAAGAATTTGGAAATTTTGAAAATTTAAAGAATACAAATATTTCTTCAAGAGCAAAATGGAAATTTGCAGGTGTTAATCACGGATTTACAGAACCACATGCTGTTGTAGCAAATTGGGAACCTTCTGGAAGATTAACACTTTACACCCCTCAACAAGTTCCTCATTACGTACATCGTTCTCTTGCAGATGTTTTGAAAATACCAATGCATCAAATCAATGTTCACAGAACTTTTGTGGGGGGCGGATTTGGAGGGAAATCTGATCCATTTCCTCACGAAATGTGTGCAGCAATCCTTGCAAGAAAAACTGGAAGACCAGTAAGAATAACTTTTGATAGAGACGAAGTTTTCTATACTAACAGAGGAAGACACCCATCGGAAATTGAAATGAATTTACATACCGACAATGAAGGTAGGATTTGTGGTATTGAAACTGATGCATTAATTGATGGCGGTGCATTTGCATCATTTGGACATGTTACTACCTATTACAATGGCGTATTACATACTGCTCCATATGAAATTGGTTCATTTCATTATACCGGAGCTAGAGTTTGGACTAATAAACCAGCCTCGGGGGCTATGAGAGGGCATGGAGCCGTCAATAGTAGATGTGCAGTTGAATTAGGAATTGATGACCTGTGCACTCAACTAGATGTTGATCCAATAACCTTTAGATTAGCAAATTTATTACCACCTTACTCTTCAACAATCACAGGGTTTAGAATCACAAGTATTGGTATGAGAGAATGTCTTGAAAAGGTAAAAAATGCATGTGATTGGGATGAAAAATTCCGCAAATTGCCTCTAGGACACGGTATAGGAATTGGTTGTGGATTCTTTATTTCTGGTAGTGGATTACCAATTCATTGGGACCCTAATAAATTCCCACATGCAACAGTTCATCTAAAAATTGACATGGATGGGGGTGTGACTGTACACACAGGAGCCGCAGATATAGGGCAAGGAAGTGACACTGTAGTTGCACAAAGTGTTGCAGAAGTATTAGGCCTACCTATTGAAATGATTCGAATTAAATCCAGAGATACTGACACCTCTCCTGTAGATTTAGGATCATATAGTTCAAGAGTTACTTTTATGAATGCAAATGCAGCAATTTCTGCTGCCATCAAAATAAAAGAAGATTTGTTGAAAGCAACGGCTGAAATCTGCAATGTTGATGAAAAGTCACTTGTAATTGGCGATAGAAGAATATATCAAAAAAATGACCCGGCTGTAGGTGTTTCATATCTTGAAGCATTACATAAAGCACAAGAAGAACGGGGCGCATTAGTTAGTTCAGGTGCATATAGAACTCCACCAATGGGAGGTGTTCACAAAGGTGCAGCAGCAGGTTTAGCACCTGCATACTCATTCTCTGCATATGCTGCAGAAGTCAAAGTTGACCCTGAAACCGGTATTACCAAAGTAATCAAAGTATGGGCAGCACATGATTGTGGAAGAGCACTAAATCCATTATCTGTAGAAGGACAAATTATTGGATCATGTCACATGGGATTAGGCCAAGTTCTTAGTGAAGAAATGCGATATGGTAGAACTGGAAGTTTACTAAACCCCAACCTCCTTGATTACAAAATCCCAACTGTTCATGAAATGCCTATCATTGTAGAAAGTAATGATCCTGAAGGTCCTTTTGGAGCAAAAGAAGCTGGTGAAGGCCCCCTACTTCCAATTTTACCTGCAGTTTGTAATGCTGTATATGATGCAATTGGAATACGTACTAATGAATTACCAATTACTCCTGACAAACTTTACAAACACATTGAAAGAAAAGTAAAAAGTTTGGAATTAACTTCTCCTCTTGAATTACCAAACCCGACTATTAATTATAGTTCACTACAAAAAGACCTTGAAAAAAGGGCTGCAAAACATAAAGAACGAGACCTTGAAAGAAAACTTAACCAAGATCGTAAACCGTACTACAATGGTGCATTATTTGGTAAAAATGCAGAAATTCCCCCTGAAGACCAAGATGAATTATGGACTCTTTCTGTTACTCCTTCAGAAGAATATCTCTCAAATCCTCGCCTTGCTGGAAGTGCTTGGAAACATCAAGAAGTAAGACATATGAACCAAGGAGATGATTCAAAATGAGGAGTCCTCCGTTCAAATTATTCCAACCAACATCAATTGAAGAAGCAGTTTCTCTTTCATCAAAATTTGTCAAAGGTGGAGAAAAATTTGATTGGATTGCTGGTGGTACTGATTTACTACCAAATTACAAATGGCATTTGAATACGAAACCAAATGTCATATCATTAGCATCAATAGAGGAATTATTTCATTTGGATTCAACACATATTGGAGCAATGGTTAGATTGCAAGATTTGGCTAATTCTGAACTAATGCATCCGATAATCAAGAAGGCAGCAGGAAGTATTGCATCTGTACTGATAAGACAATCTGGTACTGTTGGAGGAAATATTGCACTTGACACTAGATGTTTTTGGTTTAATCAAGCGGAAGAATGGAGAAGAAGTATTGAATGGTGTCATAAATGTGATTGTGATACATCCGCAGATTGTAGAGTTATTCCTAATCAAAATGAATTATGTGTTGCAACATATCAAGCAGATTTAGCCCCCTCATTACTAGTCTTAAATGCACAAATTCATTTGTGTGGGCCAGAAGGATTACGAAATATGCAACTTAATGATTTTTTTGAATTAGATGGCATTACAAGAAATTGTTTGAAGCCTGGAGAAATAATTACACATGTCACAATTAGCGATGAGGCAAAGTTATGGTCTGGAGATTATCAAAAACTAAGTTTAAGAAAAAGTTGGGATTTCCCAGAGGCGGGTATTGCTGTTGCTTGGAAAAATAAGGATGGTTTGGATTTACGTATAGCAACTACTGCACTAGAATCGATACCGAGATTACATAATGAGATTACTGTAGATGCATTAAAAAATAATTCAAACATTGCTGAAATAGCTTCAAAAATTAAAGAAGATGTTAAGCCTGTAAATAATACTTCATTCCCTCCAAATTACAGACGAAAGATGGTCGAAGTCTTATGTAAGAAAGCGTTGGACGGCCTGAAAGGGGTGTTAGAATGAGATGGAGTGTGATACTTTGCACATTAGTTCTCTTAATACCTATTTTTTCTATTCAATCCGTCTCTGCTCAACCAGATATTGAATTTGGGGATTGGGAGATTGGATTTAAAGATGGAGAAAATATCACTAAGGAATTAGACGATGATGGTGAAGAACTTGTAGATAGATTTGGAAATCAAAAATTAGATGATGGTGAAGAATCTATTGAATTTTGGGTGAGGAATGACTACCTTTTAGGGATAGATATCTCATTTAGTTTTGACTCAGCGTTTGGAGCAGAAACTAATGAATTAGATTCCACTACTGTAAGTTCTGGAGGAAATGATAGTTTTGTTATAGAATTTAGTGCGGTGGATGTCCTAAAATATCGTGCAGAAAAACGTGAGTCATTTTCAATTACTGTAACTATTGATAGTTATGGCGGTATTCCTTCAGCAGGTGATGAAGAAACGATTTCAGGAGAACTTACAATTCCAAGAATTAGAGGGTTTGAATTGGAAATCTCTGATCTTGGTGGTGCTATGAATGCTGGTACAGAATTAGACATTAGTATTGAAATACAAAATACTGGAAATGATATGGATTCAACTGCTGAACCAATGTTTGAATCTAAAGCGTGCCCTCAATTAGAAATATCTGACATAGAATCATTAGAAAGTATTGGAATCGATGCCCCACTTGAAGGTCAAAGTGGCAAAAAGACTGTTGCAGTAACATTATCTGCACCTAACTCTCATCCTTCAAAAAATTGTGATTTGAAAATTGGACTCAAATCACTTGGAGCAATAAATGAAGGAAATAATGGGATATCTGCTGAAGATGAAATTACTTTTGAAGTTAGAAAACTAAGTTCCTCTAATGGGAATATTGATGATGGAAATTCGAATTCTGAATCAAATGATAACGAAGGAGATATTGTCTCAAGTAATTTTACTCCTGGGTTTTCTCTACCATTAACAATTATGAGTATTTTGTGCGCTATAATGGCAATAAGGCGGAAATGATACTAAATATTAGTATTTGAAACTTAAAAAATGTATAAACGCATCAAGGCAACCTATTTGAAACCTAGATGGGTGGGGCATATGTCAATCGGATTAAAAAGGTGAAAATTATGGAAGAAGAGAAATCAAGAATAAAATTAGAATCTGCTCTTTTCGCTGGATTTTTAGTTACTCTTTTACTCTCTTTTGCCTTAATCGCAATCTTTTCATCTAGCAAAGATACATTGTACAGTGCGTATGTTAAAGATGAAACAAATAATTTACAATGGCGTCAACTAGACTTAATGGCTGATGATTTAGGTGAATCAACACCACGGTACTTAGATTTAGGTTATAATGTGGCTAACTCAATGACAACTCCTATGGTTGTAAATGATTGGAAAGAACCACACAGAACACTATTGCTTATTGTAGCACCTGAAAAACCAATTACACTTACAGAAGCTGATGCAATTTATGATTTTGTAACAAATAAAGGAGGTAAAGTAATTGTTGCATCAAACAATAGTAATGCACAAGTTGTTGCAGATAAATTCGGTGTCACCTATCATGATGCATTAGGGGGGCTTTTAGATGGTGAAAATTTCTACTCCGTTAGAAATTTATCTAATGGTGAAATAAGTGAATATGAAGATCAACAAAATGTATGGGCTTTGGCAAGTGTGCAAAAAGAATTACAAGAAAAAAACAAGGGTTGTAATGCTGAACAAGCAGCAGGTTACGAAGGTGGAATAGACTCTTGTGTTATGCCAGTCATGTTTGATATGCCTACAGCAATTCAAGTTCTAACCTCTGGAGATGGTGAAAGTGAAGATCAAAATTCAAAAGATTATGTTGAAAGAAATATTCACGTATTAGCCTCAGCATCGCCTCAAGCATTTTTGGATGAAGTAGGAGATAGATCTTCTGCAAATCCAGCAAATCGTATCCTTGGTGAAGATCAAAATGGACTAATAGTCAGAATTGACTATCCTAATCAACAAGCCATAGATATGCCTGAATTAGGAACATATGCAGAAATAGATGTTACAGGTTCAATTGTATTTGTTGCTGGACAAAGTGCATTTGCAAATTATCTTTGGGATTCAGAAGAAGCCAAAAACACAGGAAGGGAATCATTTTGTTTGCATTTAGGTGTTGATGGTCGTGCTTGTTGGACTTCAGAAATCAAAAGTGGACCTGATGAATGGCAGGGAAATAGTGCATATTTTGAAACGCTCATATTTGATATGATGGAATTTGACAATACGGAACTATCGAATGTTATCACATCACATCCAAATCAATTCAATATTGTATTTGATGAAAGTAGACATTCATCTAATCCATTCGTAGAACCATTTTCAGAAACAATGAGTACAATCATATTACTAACATCTGATGTATGGTTGAAATGGTTAATTTTACTAAATATGATTGCATTATTAGCAATTGCAGTTATGGTTGTTCCAGATAAAGAAAATTGGCGACATGTTTTCGATTTGACTAGATTTAGAGAACGTCCTAAAAAAGTACTGCCAGAAGAACATCAACAGCGGATAAGAGAAGCTTTAATGAGTAAAGTAAGATTATTTCATGACCTTACAAGAGATGAAATGACCATGAAAACACCTGCTGAAGTTCAGAGCATGATCAAAGATCCTAGGCTAGTAGAATTAGCATTTTCTAGGAATCGCACTTATAGTCCGGAAGAACTCCGGGAACTAATGCGAACCATCCGACGATGGGGTAAATAAAAAAAATGGAGGAATAAATAATGCAACAAACACCACCAGCACCAGGAATACCTGCACCGGGAATGCCCGCGCCACCAATGCCTGCAGCACCAATGCCTGCAGCACCTGCGCCACCAATGCCTGTAGCTCCAGCCGCACCAGCAGCTGTTGCTCAACCTCGGCATCAAAGTAGTCCCGAAGTAAGAGAACGATTGAAAGCAGTTGGAGCTATTTCGCAAGCACTATCTGCTGAAGTACAAAAAGTAATTATTGGTAAATCACATGTTATCGACAATGTTATGATAAACATCTTATCTAATGGTAACTTACTCTTTGAGGATTATCCTGGATTAGCTAAAACACTTATGACAAATACCTTTGCTGATGCTCTAGGTTGTGATTTTAAACGTGTACAATTTACACCAGATTTACTTCCTGCAGATATTACTGGTACCAATATTTATGATGCAAAGAAAGGTGAATTTACTTTTAAACCTGGACCTATTTTCTGTAATCTATTACTAGCTGACGAAATAAATCGTGCTCCTCCAAAAACTCAAGCGGCTTTGCTAGAAGCTATGCAAGAAAAACAAGTGACTATTGGTACTGTCACTCATAAATTACCTGCACCATTTATTGTAATGGCAACACAAAATCCAGTAGAACAAGAAGGTACGTATCCACTTCCTGAAGCTCAACTTGACCGTTTCATGTTCAAGATGAGTGTTGGATATCCAGATCGTGCTGATG
>CAZMJH010000023.1:0-9960 GCA_964566595.1 uncultured Candidatus Poseidoniales archaeon | reverse complement strand
AACAGCAGCAGCCAGTACAACAGCAGCAGCCAGTACAACAGCAGCAGCCAGTACAACAGGATGCAAATGTCAACCAATTAGTATCTGAACTTAATGAACAAGCTAACAAAGAAAATGTTGATACTACCTTCCTTGATGAGCTCTTATGAAATCTATAAATTCTGAAGAAATTTCAGTTTTTACCACAATTGGTTGGAATGGGGGAAGTGAATTTTTTGCTGTCGAAGAACATCTTAATAGACTGGAAAAATATGCTAATTTGACTGGAATTAATTTTAATGAAAATGTTAAATTAAATATTAAAAAAAAAATAAAAAATCATAATTTTTCACCCATAAAAAATGATTCAATAGATGAGCTTTGTAAACCTCCAGGATTGGTTAGAATAAAACTAAATTATAATGGTGATATATTTATTTCAGAACGTTCAAATGAAAAAAATAGGGCTTGTAAATTTATAAAAGCAATTACTATTGAAGCACCTTCGAATTTAATAAAAAATCAAGGTATTAAAAAAGGAAATCATTTACCATATAAACAAGCTTATGATATTGCAAAAAAACACAAAGGAAATGTGGCATTATTAGTAAATGATGATGCAATAATTGATGGAGATAGAGCGACTTTAATGTTATTGGATAAAGATGGAACTGCATGGATCTCTTCTGTAGAATACGGTTCTATTTCATCAATTACAGTACAATTAATAAGGGATAAATTATTAAAAAAGGGCATCCCTATATTACAAGGAAAAATAACTACTGACTTAATCTTAAGATGTGAAGATGCGATAATGCTTGGAACCGGTTTAGGTGTTACTCAAATTTCATCAATAGATGATAGGATTTTTAATTTTTCAAAATCAATATTATTTAATACTGCAATATCTTCATTAACTGAAGTGATGGAGCATAAATGGATAGATTTGACAAAGGGGTGATGTTCATCAATTTAATTAAACGATTTCCATGTTCAGATAATCAAAATATTATTCTTGGACTAATGGAATTATTACGTAAAGAAAAATTGGTTGGTGAATTAAATTCTTATGGAGGTTATGATGAAATATTATTCCATTCAGGTGGACCAATAACAAAAAAATCAACTCGAAGTATTATTATTGGACCTTCATTATTTCGTTTCAAAGCGCATCAACCCTCAAGAAAATTATTACCACCTAATGATAAAAATATAGACCCTCTCAATGGAAAAATAATTTTAGGACCACCACCACCTAATTTAAATTGGCAAATAGAAAAATGGATTAATAATAAATGGAATTTTATAGAATCAGTTGGTGATACTTCATTATCAAAAAGTCTTCAAAAGTTAGATAGATTTCTTCCAAATATTGACCATGCACCTGGAACAATTTGTGGCGCATTTGCATATGATTTATGTCAATGGACACAACCATGGCGTTTAATTAATCCACCAAAAGAAAATTCATTGCTTGGCCTTCTTTTTTCAATAGAAAGATGGATTATACATGATAGAGAAAATGGATACATTGAAGTGGGTGGAAAATTAAATGATAAATGGGTAATGGATGTAAATAATCTAATCGAATCATTTGTAGATATAAATAAAATAGAACCAATTTGGCCTAATAATAATCCTATTCTCACTTCTAATGAAACATCTAATTTTACAGATGAAGAACATATCAAAAAAGTGGAAACTGTACAAGATTCTATTAACTCGGGAGAATTATATCAATTAAATTTCGGAAGAAAATGGAAAGGCCCTCTAAATGAAATTCCTTGGATATTACAACTAAGGTTAGCAAATCAAAACCCAGCACCTTGGTCTTGTTTTTTATACTCGCCAGATCTTAACTTTTCAATTTGTTCTTCTAGTCCTGAATTATTAATACAGAGCAATGGTGAATATTTTTCAACATCTCCAATTAAAGGTACAAAACCACGTGGTCAAACATCAAAAGAAGATTTGGATTTAATTCACGAATTAATTAATTGCCCAAAAGAACGAGCTGAACACTTAATGTTAGTTGATTTAGAACGTAATGATTTGTCAAAATTTTGTGACTTAGGCAGTGTATTTCGTAATTCTTTCCAAGTAGAATCCTATTCTCAAGTACATCATCTTGTAAGTGATATAACAGGAAAAATTCGTACAGAATTAAATGTATGGGATGCCCTAGAATCTATGTTTCCTGGTGGAAGTATTAGTGGTTGTCCAAAAACAGTAACAATTGCAGCAATTGATCAATTAGAAGGAGAATCTCGTTCATTTTGGACTGGTTCTGTAGGGATAATAAATCATAAAAATAAATCTCTAGCATTAAATATCTTAATTAGAACTTTAGAAGCACATAATAAAAATTCAAAATGGGAAGGTATAATTCAAGCAGGGGGGGGATTAGTAATCGGTTCTAATCCAAAAACTGAAGTTGAAGAAGCAAAATTAAAAGCGAATATGCTTCGTAAAATCACTGGGTGGATTGATAATAAATCAGATGTTAAATTCCCAGTAAAAACGTTATCAACATTTAACCTTAACAAAACAAAAAAATCTAATCATTTCGAACATGTAGGGAAATTTTCTATTTGGCCAAAAATAATTAAAAATTCAAAAAAAAGTGTTGCTTTTATTGACAATTTGGATTCTTTTTCATGGAATATAATAAATCAACTATCACTTAATGGTGCTGATATTTGTGTAATTCCAGGGCGTGATAAAAATGGGCCAACATTTAAAGAAATTTTGAACAAATTAAACCCCACACATGTAGTACTTGGACCCGGTCCAGGTAACCCTACCATCTCAAAATTAACTATGGAAATTGCAGCTAAATCATTATTAGGAAATTGTCCCCCTTTGTTAGGTATTTGTTTGGGTCATCAAGCAATTGGAGTTGCTGCTGGATGGGAAATATGTAAAACCCCAACGGGTGCAATTCATGGTGAAGTCCATCAAATAGAAAATAATGGATCTTCTTTATTTAATTTCAAAAGTAAAATGACAAGATATCATAGTTTAACACTAATTAAATCAAATAATTCTAACGGATTAAAAATTGTAGCAAAATTAACTGATGATGAAGAATCTATAATGGCTATTGAACATGAAAGTTATCCTGTTTTTGGTGTTCAATTCCATCCTGAATCTGAAGAAAGTGAAGGTGGGGAAAAAATATTTGAAAAATTTTTAAAATATTAATTTAATAGCGAAGTTGAAGAAGCCAGACTTATTGGAAGGGGTTGGAGAGAGTATGCCTACATGCAGACATTGCAGATTTACCGGTAATAGGATGGATTTTATTCATGGAAATGGGCCTCGAAAAGATGTTTGTGCAAACTGCGGTGTTAAATTAGAATTGGTTTCATCTGAAGAAGCAACAAATTTGTTTTCAAAAGAAGTTGCAAATGCTAGATTAAATTTAATTTCAAGACGATGGGCACCATTATTTTGGATTATTATTCTTTGGAATGCCTGGTTTTTCTTCATTAGAACAATAACTATTTGGAATTGGGTTGTTTTTGCATTGTTAGTATTATTAACATTGACTTTCCCTATTTTCAATCTGATTTCAAGTGCAACATACTCTGCAAAACTGGCAAAAATTACTCCTGATTATGAACGTCCGGATGGCCATTAATCACCAGTTACAACCATTGTTAATTGCTGCAAAGTAAGGATTGTTGCAGTGAAACCCAACAGTAATGTATCTGAACCAGAAATTGTGATAACTAAGACCAATACTTCTGCTAAAAGTCCTGCTATAAGTAATAATTTTATAGAACTCACTTTTTTAAATAAAAACCATTTATTCAATTCTTCTTCAGAAATTGTATCATTAAATAATGTCATTTTTACTGTAGATCCTCTAATCATACCAGATTTTACAAGTTGTAATCTAAATTCTTCCTCTGCACTAGATACTCCCGGCATTTTTCCTCCGGAAAAGATATCTTTCATACTAAATAATATCCAAGATGTCGCAATAATGTCTACCCCCCCTGCCCAGATAGTACCAAATAAAGCTAAATGAAGAAATAATTCATCTAAATCTTCTCCTGCACTTACTACTGTAGCCCCAATAATTAAATTTATAATTGCTGCAAAGAAAAAGAAAAGTGCAGGTATAATAACTAATCCAAACCATACTACTTTAGCCGCATCATGATGAGCCGCATCAACAATAAATTTCCCTGCTGAATCTGTTAACATTGAAGCCAATAATAAACCAAATAAAATGCCAAAAAAGGACATTGTAGTTAATATTTCATTATCTATTCTATATGAATATTGTAATAATGCTAATGCAAATAATGAAATGAAAAAACCACAAAATGCTACCGAAGTATGAAGTCTTGGATGTATTAATTTGAAGGAGAATTTTTTATTTCTGGCCATAATTCCTCCTCCCGCAAAATAAGGAGACAAAAGGACCCTTGTAAAAATTTACATCAAATTATTTACTATTTAGAATGAATTTTTATAATATCTCCATCATTTAATTCATGATCTGCACCAATTATACGTGAGGATTTACCATCTACGGCTTTAATGAATCCCTCTCCTAAATCTGTATGTACTTCATAAGCTAATCCTTTTGCTGTTGTTCCCTGATTCACTAATAATGCATCTGGCAATATTTTCCCATCTCCATCTGTCCATTTATTTTCATCATGTACTGGATAAACAACTATTTTATTCATGCTTTCAAATACAATTTTATCAAGTAATTTTATGAATCCGGTTCCATTAATTTTTGATAATGTTAATCTTATTTTTTCTAATCCGATAATTTGATTTTCTGACAATTTTTGTTTACCCATTTCAGTAATAATAAAATCACTAGAACCTAAATTATAATCAATTAAATTCGCACTACTAGCCCTTCTTAATGCTAATTCTGAATCCGCAGATGTTGGAAAAATTATACTATTTTTTTTCTCAACATAATCAATTAATTTTTCCATGTCTGATTCATTGGCAATATCTGCTTTATTTGCCGCAACGTATAATGGAAAAATAGATTCTCTTAATTCCAATGCTAATCTATGTTTTTTATCATCATCCCAATCCCAAGGAGTAGATGTTTCTTCTTTATTCTTAAATTTACTAAATCCTAAATGTATTTGATTTTCTTTTGCGCCTACGCCTGTTAATGCTTGGTATAAATATGCAATTAACCCTTTATCTCCATCTGATTGAGCACGCCTAACTCCCCTTACCCAACCTTGGTTAAGAATGCCCAAAATCCAAGATGCTAATTCAGAAATTAAAAACTGATGTTCTTCGATTGGGTTACACGCCCCACTTCCAATGGGATTTCCGTCTAAATCGGTTAATCCAGATGCGTCAATTACTTGTATTAATGCATCACATTGTGATAAATCTGATAGAAATTGATTACCACGCCCTTTCCCTTCATGAGCACCTGGAACAAGTCCTGCAACATCAACAAGTGTCAAAGGTACAAAACGAACATCATTTGTACATGTTCCTGTTCTAGGTGTACATTCAATATTAGTGATTTCTCTTCCTTCTTTTTCTAATTTATTACGTAATAATTTTGTAGGACATTCATGCTTTGCTTGAATTAATGTAATTCCCACATTTGGATCAATAGTAGTAAAAGGATAGTTTGCAATTTCAACATTAATTTCAGTAAGTGCTGCAAACATTGTAGATTTCCCTACATTTGGCTTACCAACCAACCCTATCTTCATCGAATCCGCCTACTCACTTGTATTAGCCATCACTGATTAATGCTAATAGATATTTTTCATTCGTTTTATGAATTTAAACGATCTAAAATATCTTTTTTGGTTCCGCTATGATCTATACCTTTTTCCTTGGCTATTGTAACTAATTCAGATTTCTTCAATTTTGAAAAATCTACAACTTCTTCTAGATTTTGTTCACCTGATGGTTCAATAATTTTGGCTGGCATCATATCTTTAGTGAAAGCCAATCCTAATTCTGGAAGATCTATCATGCCATCATTATTCATATCCAATGCATTAACTAATCGATCTACCTCATGAGGTGGTAAATTTGCCAAACCTAATTTATTCAATCCTTCTCTAAATTCATAAGCACTTAATGTCATACTTGAATCTTCATCAAGTTGTTTAAACACATCAAATATCTTCAAATCATTTGATTTTAAATAATCTGACAGTTCCCAAAGAATGTCATCTGCTGTATCTTTAGAAACGCTAACATCCACGCCCTCTGTATCATGTAATCCTGCACTTACTCTAATTTCAGTTTCACCGAGATCTTCTGGAATTTCTTCATTTATCATTATTTCAGTATCTAATGAAAGACCACGTCCCAATAATCCTCTAATTGTATAAGTTCCAGACATTAATGAATATTGTTTTACTCCTATATTTTTTACATTGCTGGTGCCTATAGGTTGGCCACGAGAACGTGTTAAAATAAATTGATGTGCAGCTATAAAAGTTCCAATCGTAAAGAAATAAAACATAACTGCAATCATAACACTAGTATCTTGTTCAGCTTTTACCGATGCTAAATATTCAGTTTCTGTTATTGCATTATTTACAAAATTATTCATTACCGATAATAAGGTAGAACCAATGGCACCTATAGCTACAAACCAAAAGGCTAATCTTTGTCTACTACGTTCATAATTCTCTAATTGCATTGATGAGGGCAGCATACTATTTAAAACCGCAAAAGCAGCTAATCCTCCAACCCCCCATAATAACAAATGATCCATACTTGCACCAATTCCTGCTAAACTCGCATCACCTCCAAAAGTACTAATTGATGAAAATAATCCACCTATTGCGCCCAATGGAAGTAATATCATTGATACCATTACTGCTGCTGAAGATGTATATTCGACCATTGATTCCCACCGCCCCTTCATAGTTGCAATAACATTGAATGTAGTTGCAAAAATTGGGATTAATGCTAATGTTGTCCATAATGCAATCTGAATTGTAAGTATATTGTCATCGGCACCAAGTCCTTCTCCTGTATAACTATTAAATGGAGTGAGTGTGAAAAAGATCATTATTATTCCAGTTATTGCAAGAAGTTTACTCCAAAGGCTGTTTTCGGCATTCTTAGGAATTAAGTAACATGCAATAGCCATAGACATTGGAACTAACCACCATCCATGTAATGCCTTAGATATATTCCATGCAATTTCTTCGCTTCCAGTTAAAAAATAGCATATGTTACTAAATGTGCCATAAACTAAAGCTCCCAATGATAATATTATTAACCAACTAGATGCGCTCATTTCCGAAATATTATTGTCATGTATTGTCATCAAATGTGCTGCTAAAACACCCAATGCCAACATTCCGTATGCTGCAAAAAAGGCTGATGCATGTGTTGTATGAGGTGCAAGCGATGTAAAAGAAATTATGACTAATACTAATGTGAGTAAAAACCAAAATAAAGCAAACATTGAAGCGCCGGCCTCACTAGATATTTTGCTATCTAACATTCTGTTTTGTATGTGGAATCCTGCACCAATTAAGGTCATACCAAGAAATCCCCAGAAGGTTGCAATATAGGTTGCTGATGCCAAATTTTCTCTATCGAAATCACCAAATGCGGACATCAATGCTGTTGAATCATAATCTAACCATAAATTTACAAAAGTAAGTGTTGATGCTATTGGCATCCAAATTAAACCCAAAGTCATCCAATATGTAGCTGCAGAGCCTTTCTTTTTTGAAAATAAATCTACAAGACCCACTGGTGCTTTTTCCATAGAAAAAAAGGCCATTTCTCTTAACGTTCCAGAAAAAGAGCCCAAGCCTCTAGAAATTCCTAGAAATAATCCAATAATTATTAAAAAATAAATCAATGTTCCAATTGCCATAATATCACTTACTCCCTAAATACTTCTCCTACTATAGATGCTAAAACTGTTGCAATGCTAACAAAAATACCTAACATAAACCACCAAATTGAATTTGTTCCAAATAATCCTGAAAAAGGAGAAAAATCACCAAACAAAGAAAATGCTTGGGTAGAGATTGCAAGTATACCAAGTGTAATTATGCCTGCTATAGTCAATACTATTCGTGAAGATTCTGGTTCCTCTAGACCCTGTATTACATCTGGAATATTTTTCTCTACGCTCATGACGACACCTTGAAGTTATGTTTGGCGAACAATAATAGTGACATAAACATTGACCAAGGACTAGTGATAATTAGCACTCTAATACACAAATTCAACTAATACATATGAAACATATTTTTAATATTCAAACGGCGATTAAGTCCAACACCAATAGGTATTGGAAGATTCTGATCACTATATACTTCTTCTTTCCATTTTAGATAACAATTGCAATTTAAATTTTCAAATTCATTTAATGACCCGCTAACAGAATATCTTTCAATTGCTGCACTTATTTCGGTATCACATTTTCCACAATTATGTGCTCCTCTAGGTTTACCTGCTGCAGTTGGATGTACTATCAACCTAGACTTAATTTCACCATTGGGTTGTACAAAATCATGTACTTCCCTAATTAATTCAACCAAAGACCACAACCAAGGTGGCCTGTAATCCCCATTTCTATACAATCTATCAATTATTGTTCCTTTTTGAATATTCATGGGATTTATGGAAATTTCATCTGATTCATTTATTACAGATTTAACCCATTTAATGCATTGAGTTAACGCTTCTCCTTCAGACATAAATGGTGGCTTAAACATCAAATATGATTTAATACGCAAATTATGTTTTTTTAATTGATTTACAGCTTTATGCCATGATTTGATTGTAAAACCTTTATTCACATGAAAACGTAATACTTCATCATCATATGCTTCTAATCCTATTGCAACTGTAAAATTTGGATTATATTTTATTGCCCAAGACAATTTTTCAGAAGTTAATTGTTCTGTTCTAGATTCTATTACAAGATGTTTGTTTAATCTATTTGTTTCACTTAATATAAATTGCTGAAATTCAATAGGTATTTCTCTATCTTCTAACAAACTTCCAGAAGTATATATTTTAATCATTTGAATTTCATTAAAATCATTTAATTTTTCTCTAGAAAAATTCCATTGATTAAGTAAATCTTCATTAGTAATATCATCCCTAGTATCATTAAAATAACCACAGAAAGTACATCCAGAACTCCACCACCAATGGCATCCTTTTGTACGTAAAATAATAGTTGCTGCCTGGCAAGGATTTCCTTCTTTTGTTAATTCTGGAGTAACATAAACTGTTGCAGGTTTTGATGCATCCCACGCATTTTTCTTTTCAATTGCCCAAGATGTATTCTCTGGTGCTTTAATTAAATGGTGCAATTTAACACCAGATTTTTGGGGTGAAAGTAAGTTTACCATTATTACTCTCGTAATAGTTAATACATTTGAATCCCTCTATCATATTAAAAAATCCTAAAAATCTATTGATTTTAACAGTGTAATAACATACACCTACTATTTTTTAGTATACTTCGGAAAGATATACAAAACCCCTAGCACAGGAACTTATTATGAGTAGTGTTACTACAACTACGGAAAATGAAAGAAGACTTGCAAAAATGGTTTCTCCTTATCCGGATGATATGTCTGAAGAAGGGAAAAAAGCCCTGAAAGGATGGTATTTCTTTGATTGGGCAAATCAAGCATATGCTTTGACTGTAATGACAGTGATTGCTCCTGCATTAATGGCTGGCTTGTACAACAAAGCCACTGGAACACAAACTGGTGACTCATTCTATGCAACCGTACTCACACTTTCAATGATTTTCGTTGTTCTCACTGCACCAGCATTAGGTGTCATCGCCGATCGTATGCCCATTAAGAAAAAATTACTGAAGTGGTACACTGCTGCCGGTATCGGGTTCACCGCACTGATGGGTGCTGCACCTTACTTCGGCTCTGATGGATATATGATTCTCGCAATGATGTTCACGATTGGTACAATTGGATTCACTGGTGGCAACGTCATCTATTACTC
>CAZMJH010000022.1:0-10554 GCA_964566595.1 uncultured Candidatus Poseidoniales archaeon | reverse complement strand
TTACCTTTACCATTGCTCCCATAAAGAATTTTTACAAACTCATGTTTTTCAATATCAGTTACATCTATTGAGACTAAACCTTCTCCCAAAGAAGCAATTTCATATTTAGCCCCAATAGGATTTCTCAAAAATTCTAACTTTCTAGCCTTTTCAATATCAAGAAAAGGTATTTTTTGATTTATATTTCCCCATGCGTTAATTAATTCTAAGGAAGTAAGATATACGCCCACAAATTATCTTTTTTCAATTCCCTATTTTAACCTGTTCTTAATTAATCTGACTCTATTTTTTTGTTGATAATGATTCTGCCAAATCTGCAGCCCGATGATAATATGTATCTAACCACGTTAAAACATTGCCCATGATACTTCTAAAGAAGGATAAATGTATGAACTGTATGTTAATGTTCAGTAAATTAAACGGACGTGGCAGGATTTGAACCCGCGGAATCCAGCTTAGGAGGCTGGTGCAATATCCAGGCTATGCGACACGCCCAGTTAATCTCCTGTTGCTTTTACTCTTGATGCTTACGGAATCACAATATTTTGTTTCAAACAACCGTTTAATCCTTAATTGAGAAACTTGTGGGTCAGTTTGTGTATGGTGACTCTGACTATGCAGGAGAGGCTATTTTGCCCAATCCATATGGTACGGGATTTGACGACCCATTTACTTGGACAGATGGGTTATCTGCACGGTCAAAAATGAGAGAAAAGACACGATTACAATGGGGAAATTTCATTCAAAATCCAATGTTTACTGTTTGGAGGAATAGTGGACCAATACTTCTTTCTTTACTTTATTTATTTCCACTTTTCATTCCAATGCAACAAGCATTGAGAATTTGGCTAATTTGTTTAGCAGCGTTGTTTGTAACATTGCCAAGATTGCCTACTTTGATAACTTTAGAAACAACTTGGAAATCTGCAGTAGATCATTTGGAATTAATTCGTCGAGATGAAGCGCATGAAGCAGTGAGGCCTGGTGCTGTTAGAATGCTTGAAGAATTAGATGATCGTAGAAATGTACAAAAATTACATATTAATTTAGGATTATTGGCCTTTTTCTGTGCATTTATTGCAGTTCTTCAATCTGAAATTTCTTTAGGACCTCAATTATTACTTATTTCAGCTAGTATGACAGAATTAATTTTAGCAATCCAGCCATTTATTTTAAGAAATTGGGGATTGATTCCAGATTTGAAATATCCGATGCTTAGTATCTTTAAGCCCTGTCAAAGAGAAATGAATCTCACATATCCATTAACAGAAATTATGGAGGCACATTTAGATCCGTGGACTAAACGTTCTTGGCGTAAATGGAGAACCGAATTTGATTCAAAAATACGTTTGGGACGAGTTATTAAATCTTCAGAAGATGCGATTGAGAGATTATTATTATTGGAACATTTACTTTTGAAGAAAAAATTGACAATTGAGGAAGTTGAATTAGAAAAAAAGACATTTTTATCTGAATTCGACGATCTTGAAAATCCGGATATCGAATATTTTCTTTTACATCTTTATGGCCAATGTTCTAGTTTATTCCACTTAGTTGACGGAATGGTAGATGAATTAGTTGCAAGTCCAGTTGAAAATGAAGAATGGATTATGGATGCAAGATTACATAGGCACGATTATGGTGCTGGAGCAGATGTATTCATTAGATTAACAAATTACACCCCCACTGAAGATACAGTTAGGCTTGTAATTACAACCCCAAATGCGATACCAAGAGAGCAGGTTAGTACAATAGATATACGTTCTAGTGATTTAGAAAGAAAAGAATACCCATTACGCGACTCTCTTAAAGAAAATGCGATTGATTCCATGACACAATTAACTAATGATAGCCATTTATTTTGGATGTCAATTTCTTGGGCAAATAAGTCAGTGAATAAGGTAATAGTGACACTTGAAAACGATTCTGGAGAGATATTATCTGAACAAGAATTAGAAATGCCAAGTACATCAAATAAGAATGTATTTTGGTTCAGAGCATTAAATAGAATTGAAAGATTAGCTAGTCGCGGAGGCTTAATTCCATTGTAATATTTTATCGCCGTATTTATGGCCTAATTACAACTGGAGTGTTCAAGGGGGAATTATCATCGAAGCGTGGGATGTTGTTGTTATTGGTGGAACTATTGCTGGTATGAGAGCTGCAATTAGTGCTCATGATGAAGGTTCAAATGTAGTTATACTTTCAGCACAGGGCCTTGGTAATTCTAATTCTGATTCTTATTCAAGTGGTTTAGCAGCATCCCTTAACGAGAATAATTCTATGTCTCATAGAAATGATACAATAAAAGGAGGAGATTGGTTAAATGATCAAGATATTGTTTCTAAGCGTACAGCACTCATAAATTCACATATTGCGCAATTAGATCAATGGGGGCTTAATTTCAGACGTTCACTTTCTGGAACACCTGAAGCAGAAAAAGGGCTTGGACATAAAACCTCTAGAGTATTAACTACTGGTGATTCTACAGCAAGAGAAGTTCAACATATTTTGGAAGAACAATGTATACGAAGAAATATTTTACGAAGAGGTGATTGGTTACCACTTTCATTAGGGCATTCAAATGGTCAAGTTACAGGAGTGGTTGCTTTGGATATGATTGAAGGAGTGGTAGCATCTTTACAAGCCAAAGCAGTGATTATTGCAGACGATGGATTTGAAAGTGCTTGGAATTTAGGAAACAGCTCATCTCGCGGTTTGTCAATCGCTTTAGATGCAGGATGCCAATTAAGGGATTTGGAATTTATTACATGGAATCCATTAGGTGTTCCTGATACAGAATTATCTTTGTCTTTAGACCTATTAGCGAATGGAGCAAAGGTTACAACTTCATCTGGTTCTGAAATAGAAATAACACCCGAATTAACACCTAATAACTTGGCAACAGAAATTAATAATGCCGGAGGCGTTGCTTTATTGGATGCAACTTCATTGAGTAAAACAGCAATAGATTGGTATGCAGGAATCAAACAAGCTGTAAAAGATAGAACTGGCCTTGATATGTCCGAACAAGCAATTCCTGTTTCTCCTAGAGTTGAACAAACCCTTGGAGGATTGCCTGTTGATGAGCATGGACGTGTAGTACGCGGAAACTGGGATAAGTGGTATACTGGATTATATTCAGCAGGAAGCGCATCTTGTAGTGGGTTAAATGGAGCGGGATCAATAGCGGGTAACAGATTGATGGAAGATATTGTGGGAGGTTCTTCTACAGGAATGCATGCAGGAAAATGGGTTCAGAAGAAAAATTTTAGTGGGGCAGATTCATTAAATGAAGCTAGTTTTTCAGCAGAAGCAATGATTGTAGATATGCTTTCTCATGCAAATACAGAAAACACTTCTAATACAAGTGCTTTAAAATTAAAATTATCAAAATTAGTTTCTTCAAATATGGGATTTGAAAGATCATTAGAAGGATTACAAGAAGTTGAATCAAGTCTTGAGAACTTAGAATCAGATGCTGAACAAATCCAACTTGTTGACAATAGTATGTTTATGAATACAAATTTAGCAGATGCTTTAGAATTACAAGGACTTATTAGCATCACCAGAGCTTCTGTTGCAGCAGCAATTTCACGTTCAGAATCACGTGGTAGTCATCAAAGGACAGATTGTCCTGAAAGAATTGATGAAACAATGTTAAAACATACATTAGTAGATTCCACATTTCATGTAAATTGGTTACCATTAAGAAAAAGTGGTAGTGATACATGGATTTTAACACCTAGTAATTAATTGATTTTGTAGACTAATGTTTCTATACTCTAAATTTAACAGGGATTAATATGGGAGAGCCAATTACGTTATTTTCAAAAATTATCAAAGGTGAAATTCCTTGTTTTGAAATTGCTAAAGGAGACGCATGGTTAGCATTTCTTGATATTAATCCAAGAAGAGCAGGTCATACCCTTGTAGTTCCTCATGAACCTGTTAGATATTTAGCAGAACTTTCAACCAATCAATTATCTGATTTATGGCAAGGAGTAGTAAAAACACAAGCAAAACTTTCAGCATATTTCAACACTTCAGATTTTTTAATTGGAATTCATGATGGGTCTTTAGCAGGCCAAGAAGTTCCACACGTACATGTTCATGTAATTCCAAGAACAGAAAACGACGGAGGAAGAACTCTTCTTGCTTGTTGGCCCAATGCACCAAAAATAGGATCCATCGAGCCTGATTTCACAGCACTTGCCTCTTTACAAAATGAAATATTACTAGCCAATAAATAATTGGATGTGTTTTAATGGAGAAAAAACAAATGAGTGTTGGAAAAGATGGGGCTATTGATAAATATGGAGATGAATTACCTAAATTATCTAAACACGCATCAGTTTTAGAATATAAAAAATTATTAAATGTAGAACCCCCTGATTATTCTAAAAAAATACCAGGTTCTACTTTTTGGACAAAGGTTGCATATTTTTTAACTAGGCAATCAACACAAATGCAATATCGTTCATTTGAAATAACAGGTAAAGAAAATATGTCACATGATTGTGGTACATTAACCGTTTGTTGGCATACGAATGGTCTTATGGATGTGGCACCAGTCATACTTCATCATCCTAATTATTTAGTTGTAGGAGGAAGACACGATTTAGTAAATCATCGATTACTTGGATTTTGGGCAAAACGTTTAGCAGTTCAACCCGTTGTACGTCAAGCAGAATTATTGAGGGGAGGATGTACAGAAGAAGAGGCAAAATTTCTAAATGGCCGTAGTTTAATTAGACTTGCAAAAGGAATTTCAGCAGGCTTTGGAGGGATATTAATGCCCGAGGGAACTTCACATCATGAGAGCCATTTGATACGATTAAAAACAGGGCCTGCAAGAGTTTTAACTTCAGCAGCAACTATAGCAATTTATCAAGGAAAGAAAAAACCTCAAATTATTCCAGTTGGGATGCATTTTAGAAAAAGGCATTTATTTCGAACAGATATTTGGGTAGAATTTTGTAACCCAATAGAATACAATTTATCTGATGAATTATTGGATTTAGGATCTAAATATGAGAATGAGGAATGGACAGAACCTCCAGCAGAAGATGTATATCATGTTCGTGATTTATTAAAATCAAATTTAGATAAAATTACACCGGGTGCAATTAATTGGGACACTTATCGGGGTTGGAAATTACTGGCTCATCTTGAAGCAAGAAACAAATCAAACAAGATATTAACTTGGCGTGAAGAAGTTGAAATGGCCAGAAGGTGGAGGGAATTATCAGATCAAAATCTTGGAACATATGAAGATCAGAAAGAATCGGATGTCAAAGAGTCAAAATATTCGGAAATGTTTTCTCAAGCTACAATGGCAGCAAAAATCCTTGATGAAAATACATTAGATGGCAGAGCAATAAATACTAATGGCACATTAGATAAGATTTCATTTGAAAAAATGATAAAATCAGTCCCCGGAATTTTAATTGGTATAATGCTATTACCATTTCTTCTTTTATCTTCAGGAATAACATTGATTGTAAGTAATTATTTGAGTAATATTACAGACGAAGGTGAAGATGCACGTTCATCTATCCATTTTGTGGGTTTTGTAACAACTCCATTTGTATATTGGCCAATTACAGCTGCGTTGACCGTATATTTATTGGCATTATTATTTGATGTAAGGCCAGCAATAATGGGGTGGGAACAAATTACTATTTTTCAATCTGTACCGTTTTACTTAATTATTTGGATAATTATGTTCCCATTGTTTTTGTTAATAAATAGAATTAGCCTTACGTTTTGTTTAGATTCATGGAATGATGTCATGTGGCAATTAAGATTAAACAAACTACAAAATTCCCCCCAAGGCGAAGAGTTGAAAGAATTATTATATTCATTAAATTTAAAAATAAAAGAATTAAATGAACCAAGTGGTCATAACTAATTATTGTAACGGAGGGTTCATGGGGCCTTCAGAAGTGGAAGAAACAATTAGAAATTGGTTTGAATCCGAATCAATAGAAATACAACCCCATGATAATGAAAAAGCACATTTCCATATGTTGTTAAAATTCCCACCCGGCCCCACAGGGCATACTTTCAATATTTCAATGCCTAAAAACCGCAACCTTGTTGCAATTAGTAGTGGAACAAGAGTCGATGGAGGCCAACAAAAAAACATGAAGAAAATGAGAAATGCGGATAAACGTGCATGGATAAGTTGGTTACACCGAATACGTATGACATTAACACAAACAGGAATTGATTGGGTTGTACATTTAGGACATGAAAATGGTGTTAGAGGGGTAGGTCCATTACAAGCTTTTAATGTAAGTGAGCCCATTTGGATTGATGGACTTTCTCAAAATGAATTAATGCAATCATTACGTAGACTTTGGTTAGCAAAATTAAGTATTATTCATGAGATTAAATTTCAATTTGGGCCCGGAACAAGAGAGCAGGGGCCTGTTGATGATTGGGGCAAAAAAGGAGAAATAAAGAAGCAAGATAAATCAGTCACCGATACACAAGATAATATTGTGGAAGCAGATGAATCAACTGGTTTTGGTTCAAGTTTCGATCCAAGTGATTGGGTTTAGAATTATTTTTCTAATAATTCTTCAACCGCTTCAAGACGTTTATTAACATGAGTTATTCTAGCAAATAATTGCCAACTAAACCAACCAATCAATCCAATCATTGCACTATAAGCAATTCCAAGAAATACAATATCATTAGCCATTAATTTCACCTTTTTTCTTTTCATCAAGTGTATTTTGTAATTTAGCGAGTCGTTCTTCACTTGTATAGACTTCTGAACTAAGTAGGGCCTGTCCAATCATTAGTAATAAAAACCCAACAAATGATAAAAGCCAAATTTGGTAAATTATAGGATCAACCGAATTAGATTCTGCAGCAGGGCCAACTATTGGAGCAGGATGCCTCACTTGCCATGCAATTGTTGCAAAATAAGTTAATGGAACTAATAAGAAGCCAAATAATCCAATACCAGAATAAACATCTCTAAATTCAGGAGAATCGGGCTGACTTTTTCTTGACATTACTAAATATAATGCGAGTCCAGAAAGAACTGCGTAAGTATTCAATCTTACATCACCCCAATCCCATGGAACACCCCATTCTGCCATACCCCATATTGGCCCGGAAATTACCACACATAATCCAAATAATAAAGATAATTCAGCTGAAATACCACTTAATTTCCACGCCCACTCCTTTCTTTTCCACATCCACCCAAGAGACCCAACAAATAACATTCCAAATGTTATGAAACTAGTCCATGCAGCAGGTACATGCCAAAATATAATTCGATATGCTTCTGGGGCATTCCATTCTTGAGATGAAACACTAGGGGCATAAAATAAACCAAGTAATAAACCGGTTCCCGCAACTCCTAATCCCCCCACTAATAAACCGAAACCTAGTTTGGAATTAGCCATTACTACCCCCCTAATTGTTTACTTTTTTGAGAGTGTTGGTACTACAAGATAAATAATACTAGGAATTACAATTACAAGAATGATTTCATTTATTGAATTATTAAATTCCTCTGTTAATAACATTTGACTTGTAATGAGAAAAGGCCATATTAAAATTAAAGTAAGTAAGGGAATAAATGTGGCGTTTTTTCTAGGCATATTTTCAGCAAGTGAATAAATTGCATTATTAGCATACATCACTAATAATATTGTAATTGAGCAAACTAATAACATCATTTTGTCATCTGGTAAAATACCATCGAGAACCAATAATGATGTAACTAATGGAGCAATAATTATAGCAACAATTTCCAAAATAGTGGTACGAGGCATAATAGGTTCAGAAATCATCGCTTTCCACCAATCTCCACATCTTTCTTCATGGAAATATTGTAATTCCGCAGGTTTGATTAATGCGGCTAAAAATCCAGGTAATAGTATTAATCCCCCCGCCAAACTAGAAGGGATATCGTCTGGATTTAATTCAAAGATTAACCCTGCAATAATTAGCCAACTTGCAATCATAGGCAATCCTCTTTTTAGAATTGGCAACATTGTACGTCGACTAATGTTTTTTGACCAAAGAGATTTAGCTATGTTTACGTTCCCCGTTTTTTGAGTTATTTTTGGAATTGAATTTGCAGATATAGTTTTATTTTCAACGTTCTCAATTTCAATTTTTCCTTCATTAATATTACAAATTTTTGTAGCGATATTAGCAATTCTTGAATCGTGAGTAGCAATAACAAATCCATGACCTTGTGATGCAAGTGCAACTAAATCATTTACAAGTAATTTTACTGAATTTTTATCTAATCCATCTGTTGGTTCATCAAGCAAACAAAATTTTGAATCAGTAGAACAATATGCAGGCATTAATCCTTGAATTACAGATAATTTTCTTTTCATCCCAAACGAAAGATGCGCAATTCTATCTTCTCTTCTATGTAACATATTCCAATGAGTTAATATTTTATTCATTTCAATAGGATCTCCATTTCCAATCATCATAGAATATGTCAATCTTTCATGAACTAATTCATCCCCATGAATTCCATTTTGTTGTAATCCCAGGCCAAATACAGGACTAGTATGAATTACGCCCCCTTTTTCATAAGGAATTATATTCGCCATTGCTTCAATTAATGTGGATTTTCCACATCCATTATCACCATTTAGGATTATTATTTCACCAAATTGTAAATCTAAATTAACATTTTGAATTACTTTTTGTGAACCTCTAAAAACAGTCAGGTTTTCAACCCTCATGAGAAGTTTACTATCGTCTCCCACAATTAGTAGCGAACCCTATTTATCGTTTCAGTTTTGAGGTAGTATTGGAATTATGAATAGTGACCCCAAAAGGTTGCAATTAAGTATGATGATTTCTTAATTATGTACAATAGTAAGGTATAGGTGTTTAAATGAGTGATAAATTACGTGGTGTGTTTTTAGTTTTAGTTATGATATTATCGAGTTTTTCTGCAATGGGAATTCCCACTGCATCGGCAGGCTCGATTGTAATTTCAGAAGCGATTGAAGTTGTAGATGATTCTGCAGTAAATTTACGAATGCCGACAGTGGCATCAGATTCAAAAGGGAATGTGCACATAGTATGGTCAGAAAATACACAGCATTTATTTTACAAATTATTAGATGCTAGAGGGAATGTATTAATTGATTCAACTAGGATTTCTAATGCAGGAATACACAAATCATGGCATCCAGATATTGCAATCGATTTAAATGACATGGTACATATTGTTTGGGCAGATAAATCTGGACAACATTCAATCAAATATACAGCCCTTAACCCTGCTAAAGATGATCAAGATGGTGATGAAGCACTTGATACAGTTATTAGTGAAATAGATGACACGATAGTTTCCCAACGTAGTAAAAATAGAGATTGGCCGGCCATTGCTACAGATTCACTTGGCGGAGTTCATATTACTTGGGAAGATTCTTATGATTCATTGGATAAATTTTACGAACAACCCCAAATTTACTATTCAATGTTACTCCCTGATTTTCCAGTTCATCAAGCTGCCGTTAAGATAGATGATACATTAATTACGCCTATTATAGGCCATAAAGGCCACCCAGATATTGCTGTAGATGCTCAAGATAAAGTCCAAATTGTGTGGGATGATACAAGAGGGGGTAAAGTAGAACTTGTATTCTTAATTGATACATCAGGTTCAATGAGTAATGAATGGGCAGATGTTTGTTCAGTAATTTATGGAGGGTCAATTGGTGGAGGCCAATTTGAAGGGATTAAACCCATGCTTGAAAAGGCAAATATGACTGTTTATGAAACCATTTACGGACTTTATTCAACCTGGGGCGCACCTAGTGCAATGCAATCAGGTAATTGCGCTTCACATTACAAAAATGGAGCAGGTCCACGTAGTTCACACCTAGGCGGTCCTGATGGAGAAGATAGTGGCGGAATCCGTTGGATGAATGACGCAATTTACAATGGTGGAACATACATTACAGGTGAAGGAGAAGATTGGGGTCCAGGCAGTACTTGGGCTTGCTTATCTTGGAGAGACAACAATGGAAATATCCCAGGAAACCCCCCTACATCAGAAGATCATAAATGGAATCCTAATGCTACTAAAATTGTGATGCCCGTAAGTGATGAAGGACCATTCAACGGTGATGAGGGAAGCGATGCTCAATACACTACAACAATTAATGAAGCACACGATTCTTGTGTTAATGCAGGAATTATACCCGTAGGGCTTTCAGGAGATGGGTGGTCTAACACAAAAGATAGATTTCAAGATTTATCCTTTTGTCCTGACTCAGATTCAAGTGATACTTCAATAGGAGCCTGTCCCGGAACATCTGTTAGAACAACTGATGCTGGAGGAGCCGTTTATGATTTCCCCGCATCTAATTCTGGAAATCAAATGCAATTACTTATTGATGCATTAGTTTTCGTTGCAACAAATAATAGTCGTGAAATTTACACTACTGTGTTAGATCCATGGGGTAAAATAAACAATAATATGGACCCAAATTGGCAAGTGGGAGATTCGGCAACCACTGCTTCAGGCGGACGTTATACTGAAGA